>JAJRUA010000285.1 GCA_024278035.1 Planctomycetota bacterium
GAGCCAGCCTCATCCAGCGCTCGGCGCTGTTCATTGACAGCAATATAAGGAAGCCGCTCACTGCGTAAAAAATCATCAAACGCCGCTTCGTAATGGTTGTGTCGCTTCATGACTAAAATTCACCACGGAGATCACAGAGATCACAGAGAATACGGAGGAGAAAGATAAGAATTTGACGCGGAGCAAGGTCACAATACTGGGCGGATCGGGCGGATACACACGGATAAAAAAAAGGTAACCGTTCACGGGGCAAAAAGAAGCGAACCGCAAATGATCGCAAATAAACGCTTAATCCCGCCGGTTTTTCCCGCCCGATCCGCGTTCATCTTGAGTCTAATTTTTCTTCAATAATCGCTGAATAGAGGCCGTAACCATTGAAGCATCGTTTTCGGTTGAAAGCGTTTCACTTGTTCCGTTAGCAAGGTTTTTGAGTTGGCATTCGCCTCTGGCCAACTCGTCGGGGCCGGCAATGAGAGCCACTCTAAAACCTTTTCGGTTGGCGTACTGAAGCTGTTTGGCTATTTTTTTGGGTTCGGGAAAAAGCTCGACTGCGATGCCCGCCCGGCGGACGGCGGCGGCCAGGGTAAGATAATCGGTGAGGCGTTCCGGGTCAAAAAAGAGGACCAGCACATCGGCGGGCGTTTTTGCCTCGGGTAGCAGTTTCAGCTCTTCCAGGGCTGCCAATAAGCGGTCGAGGCCAAGCGATGCGCCAATGCCGGGCAAAGTTTGGTTCGTGTAGAGCCCTGCCAAGTCATCGTAACGCCCCCCACTGGCGACACTTCCGATCGCCGGGAGGTCGTCAAGGAAGGTTTCGAGCACTAAGCCCGTGTAGTAATCGAGCCCCCGGGCGATCGACGGATCGAGCCGGACCGAGCCGGGTGTGGCCCCGGCAGCCGCCACACCGGCAAGCGTTTCGCGAAGGCGAGCAACAGCGGCCGAGCCCGTTTCACTACCGACGACGAGCGACTCGATTTCGGAGAGAATCTTGTCGTTCTCCGTATTTTCTTCTCCCAGCTTGGCAAGCGCGAGCACACGGTTCGCTTGCTCCTCCGTCGCTCCCACCACATCGCGTAGTTCAGTCCGAACTTTTTCCTCGCCCATTTTTGTCAGTTTATCGAGCGACCGAAGAACGGCAGCCGATCGATCGGCAAGCCCTGTTTTTTCTAGCAGCCCGTTGAGAACTCCCCGGTGATTGAGGCGTATCGAAAATCCACCTAAACCAAAATTGGTGCCAATCGCCTGCAGAAGATCATGGACGACAAGAACCGTTTCGATGTCGGCCGCCACGCCGATTGTGCCAACCGTATCGAAATCCGACTGCATGAACTCTCGGTAACGTCCCCGCTGCGTGTTCTCACCCCGCCAAACGTTGGCAATGTGATAGCGCTTAAAAGGAAGCCCTAATTGCTGAGCATGTTGGGCCGAGAATCTTGCCAGCGGTATCGTCAGGTCGAACCGAAGGCCAACTTGCCGACCTCCATGGTCCTCAAATCGGTAAAGTTGTTTGTCGGTCTCGTCCGAGCCCTTGCCGGTGAGAATCTCTAGGTACTCCAGCGCCGGTGTATCGATCGGTGCGTAGCCATAAGAGCGATACACTTGCCGAGCAATTTCGATGAGCCGTTCGCGCGGGATCATCACCTCCGGCAAATAATCGCGAAACCCCTTGAGCGTTCGAGGCTGGATACGGTCTTTTTTATTCACAGCTTGGTCTGGTTAAGAAAACGATTGAACATGATTTCCTAAAATGCGTTTAAGCGAGCACAGCCAGCGGGTTCGGTTTGGGGCTTCGGATCGACTTGTTCTTTTTTTGGTAAACGGCTTCGGTGTACTCGCTGACTTGTTCGTGCGTTTCTAAGTAAAAATCATAGGTCCACTCGTCGTCGTACTCACAGTCCTTGGTCGTGTAGTCACGGCAAATTTGGGGGCGGGTTTCGTAGATACCGCAGCGGTTGTCTTCGCCCAACTTCTCACATCGGGCGTGGACCAAGAGGTACCAATCTTCGTCTTCCTTGAAGAAGGTGGCATTTTGGTGGAGCACGATCCAACGGATGTACTCCATGTCGGCGTGTTCGGTTGGCGTTTCGTAAGGAACGGCAAGATACTGACAGCATTTTGCGGGGCAATGTTCACACAGGTTGCCCCCCTTGGGCAAATCCTTACGGCGGATTCGGTTGGTGCCGAAAACGGCAGGGCTGGTCATCGGCAGGTCACTCCGTGCGGGGTCGATTAGCCGATAATCTATCACGCCTAGGGGAGTGGGGGGAACCACCCCTTCCTCAGAGGTTTTTCAGAAAGAGACCAAAGTCACCAAGAAAATGAGGCTGTCGCAAGCTGCAACCGAGAAATCGGTCCGATCATAGAGAATCTAACGGCTGCGGTACGAAAAAAATCGCTGGCTGCCTCAACCTGTCTTCCTAGCAACGCCTGCCACCTAGAATCGCGTAAACTGTTATAATAGCAGCAGCCGTTATTGTTATTGCTTCACCAAATTTGTTGCCATTGGGGTACCGATGGCATAGTATACAAGGGCTGTTTGTGCCCCGGCACGGACCTCCTGCCTAGCTACCTCCTA
>JAJRUA010000286.1 GCA_024278035.1 Planctomycetota bacterium
CGCTCGCTCCGCTTCGGAAGTCGTTCTCTATGTTTCCACCAATCGTGGCACGGACTGGGAAAAAGTAACTGCCGCAGCACCGCACGTTACTTCGTTTCTCTATCAATCGCCCGCCGACGGTGAGTTTTGGTTTGCGGTTCGCACCTACGATCGCTACGGTGCCTTCCAACCGCAGGGGCCGTTGCAAGCCGAAATGCGAGTGAGGGTGGATACGAAGAGTCCCACGATTGCTCGGCTAGAAGGTCAAATCACGCAAGGCGTTGCCCTCCTTACGGTCGAGGCAAGCGATGAGGTAGCCCTCGATCCGGCCGCCCTGAAACTTTACGTTCAGACTGACATTTACAGTGGATGGACTCTCGTGCCGCTTCACCCTGTGCCCGGCGTGAGTGGCTCCAACCGTTCGGTTGCGATGCGAGCCGAATGGCGTCCGCCACTTGGGACCAAGTCCATCGCCTTACGAGCCACGGTCTCCGATCGCGCCGGCAACCAAGCCGAATCGAATGGCCAAGTTGCAACCGCCACGTCGCCTGAGGGGCTCGCTCTCATTGGCCCCCGCTTCGGGCCTCGCACGACGAAGAACCCTTACATGGCCGACCGTTCGGCTGTCCCTCTTCCACCCGTCACGGGCCCCCTTCCCCCCGTCACGGGATCCAAGAATCCGTTCGATGCGCTCGGCCCCAGCACCCCTCCAACTTGGGGCCAGCAGCCGACGAACAACACCTTGGCCGCCGAGCCCCTTTCTTCGGATGCTCCTGTTGCCCGTGATCGCCAAGCGACCAATCCATGGCGCTCCGCTCGCAATCCATCGGTCGGTCGATCCTCCGCACCGGCATCGCCGCCCGCATCGCAATCATGGCCCACAGATAAGGGGCGGTCGTACGCCTTGCAGCCCACTTCAAGAGTACCGCAGGGCCCCTTCGATTCACGCCACCATCCCTTTAGCAACGCAAGCCTCAGCCGCCATTCCCTGCCTGGAGAACCTCGGGACCCCGTTAGGGAAAGCATCGACCGGACGGTCAATAGCACCTCCTTCGAGTTCGACTACGATCTCCAAGAGATTGGCCAATGGGGGGTCGCCAACGTCGAACTATGGGGCACGGCAGACACCGGAAAGACTTGGCGACGGTTTGCCATCGACAGCGACCGGCAGAGTCCGATCCATGTCACGGTGCCCGGCGAAGGCGTCTACGGCTTTCGTATTTTGGTTGAATCGGTCGGCGGACTCGCTCCCACCCAACCACGCCCGGGCGACCGACCCGAAGTCAGCGTGCGTGTCGATCTCAAACGTCCCCATGTCGTGCTAACGCGCGTCGAGCAAGGTCAGGGCTATCTGGGAGATCAACTGACCATCGATTGGCAAGTGGAGGAAGAGCATCCGGCCCCGCAGCCAATCGACCTCTATTACAGCAACCACCCGGACGGCCCTTGGGCCCCAATTGCCACGAGCCTGGACAACACGGGCCGCTACGCTTGGCGACTTCTTCGGCATGTGCCCGAACGGCTTTATGTCCGCCTAGAGATACGCGACGCCGCCGGCAACGTCGGCTCGGCGACAACCCCCGGGCCGATTTCAATTCACTTGCCAAAGCCGGCAGGGGCCCTACGCAGCATCCGGCCCGTGGGGAGGTAGGCCCCGAGGCTTGAGGCCGAAGGCCCGAAGGCTGAGAATGGGTAACCTTATTCCTCTTGCCTCCTTAATCGCATCTCACCTTGGCTGCTGCACCCCAACTCTCTGGTCTTGAGTACTTGCTTGATCCGGCCAAGCATTCAACCGGTGCGCTTTGTGCCGTAAGCGGAGACGAAGCCTTCCTCAAGCACGAAGTCCTCCGCGCTCTTCGGCACGAACTGTTAGGGGAGGGCGATGCGGAAATCTCTTGGAACGTCTTTGCCGGGGCGCAAGCCGAGTGGCGCGACGTGGCAGATGCCGTGGCCAGCCTGTCGCTATTCGGTGGCGGACGACCGATCGCAATGGTTGAAGAGGCCGATAAGTTTGTCACCCGCTATCGAGAACATCTCGAAGATCATGCGAACGCTGCCGGGTCGGGCGTGGTGGTGATCGATGTCAAATCCTTACCGGGCAACACGCGCCTCGCCAAAGCGGTCGCTGCCAAAGGGCTGCATGTCCGCTGCCAAGCACCCGATCGCGGGAAAGAGCTAACGAAATACCGAAAGGATGCCGCCCGCTGGCTTATCAAGCGGGCCAAAGAGATTCACGGCGGACAACTTGCCAGCGACGCCGTCGAGACGCTCTTTGATCTTTTGCCAATGAGCCTTGGCGTGCTCGATCAAGAAGTCGCTCGCCTCGCCTTGCTTGCCGAAGGAGGCGCAATCAGCGCTAAGCTAGTTCAAGAACAGGTCGGCGGCTGGCGGGTCCGTACCGCCTGGGACATGATCGACGCCGTCGTTGAAGGACGCGCTGCGGACGCAATCCAGCAACTCGATCGTTTGCTTTTGGCCGGCGAACAACCGATCGGTGTGTTAGCACAACTTGGCTCAACGCTCGGCAAGTTCGCCACCGCTGCTGCTGCGATCGAACAGGGCGAAGCATCGGGCCGGCGGGTTTCACTTTCAGCCGCGCTTGCCGATGCGGGCATCCTACGCTTCAAGATCGCCGACGCCGAGCGCCAGCTTCGCCAGCTGGGCCGCCTCCGCGCCCGAGAGCTAGCCCAATGGCGACTAGAAACCGACCTCGCCCTGAAAGGCCACAATTCGCCCCCTCCCAAAGCACGCCTCGAACTCGAACGCTTAATCGTTCGACTTTCCAAAGAAGCAACGCCCCCCGTCGCCGCCAAGCGATGAAAGGGCAGGGCGTGCTAACAACTTGCCCAAAAAAGTGGGGCTCCGGAAAGTCCGAAAC
>JAJRUA010000287.1 GCA_024278035.1 Planctomycetota bacterium
AACTGCTTGTCGGGTTCAAACGTCGCTCAACGGCAACGACACGCTGGGCCAGTCGGGACCGAACCGCCTCGACTTCGGCATCCATGACGGGGTGGAAGTTCTCCTGAGCTTGCTGAGCCAAGGCGGAGTAACGCGAGACGGGCCTTCTTTCCGGCACCACATCGTCGGCAACAATACCGTCGGCAACAATGAGCACCGGTTGGGGGGGCGTCGAAGAGTTCGGCCCAGAGTTCGGCGAAGGACTCACCTCAGGAGCAATAGAAGCCGCGGTGGCGGAATCTTCCGATGGGGCAGCCAGTGGATCGGCTAAGGCAATGCTAAAGGAGAGCGCTAACAACAAGAGCAAATATCGAGTCATCTGTGTGACCTGCGGAGAGTAAGAGACTAACGGGATCGTAATTACCCAGATAGCGCATCCTTCGCTAACCACCCAGTCCGCAATATACTGCCTTGCTCCCTCTCCCGTCTATCACCTTCCCTTGCGATTTAAGCGGATTGCCGCAAGACGACGGCGACGGAAAGCGAGGTTTTACCCTGAATCTACCGGCGGCTAACGCCGATTCGCTCGCTCCCGATCCCGGTTTCGCTCTTGTCTGAAAGGGCCCGTTCGGCGAACCTTCGGCTCCGACTCCTCCTTCCCGAGCCATGAAATAGGAACCCCTAGCCGTGTGTTTGCTCTCCTTTGTTTTCCTGCTCTCACTCATCTTGACAATGTCGGCCCCCTCCGATGCCGCCCCGCCAGAAACGGTTCACTTCACCAAACGCCCTGCTGAGGTCGGCGATCAGCTTGACCAGACAATTGGTACCCAAATGTTGCTTGATCTCCGATCGCGTCGTGGGAAGGAGATTCTCGAACAATCGAAAGTCAACAGCCGCCGACAACAGCACAGGCAAGTCACGGCCACCCGTCTTGAAGCGGGGCGGGTTGTCCAGGCGAGCGTCCACTTCTTCACGGCCAGCAAATCCCACAATGACCAAACGATCGCCGACCCCGTGGTTGGAAAAACTTACCACTGCCGCCGTACGGGCGATCAACTCACCATCACCACCACCGACGGCCAAGTCCCGCCGCTACCCGAATACAAAGTCGTCGCCCGGGCGATGGACTCGCTCGGCAAGCCGAACCCACTTGCCAATTTCCTTGCCGGAAAAACCGTCACCGTTGGCGAGTCGATCGAGCTCCCTGCCGAAGTCGCCCAGCGGACGCTTGGTTTTGATAAAAAAATGGGCGACGTAGAAAAGTTCACGCTCACGCTGAAATCAATCGACCAGTCGATCGCCCACTTCGATGCCCAAATTGAAGCCACCGGCTCGGGCTCATCGCAAATGCGGCTCTTGATCGGCGGTCCTCTTCTGATCGAATCGGGTAGTTGCCGCGTCGTTTCCGCCAAGCTCTCCGGCCCGATCGGCTTGGCTGAAACCCGAGGCAGCGCCGGCCACATCTACCAAATTGAAGGGACGGGTAGCCTACGTGTGTCCATGCACGCCAAGTACGCAGACGATCGACGCTGAGCCAGCCACCATCTGAGTGAGGCAGGCGAGCCGCGAGCGTCAGCGACTGGAGTGGTAGCGGTCCTCCGGTCGCTGACGATCGCGGCTCGCCTACTTTAGAGCTTCCAGATCAATAGCACGGAGTAGTTCAGGTTGTGCGGTTCCACGCCGCCCGGGTTGCTGTCGAAGCGGTCTGTAACAGAAAACTTGAGGCTGATGTTCGAGGGCTGCACGAGTTCGATCTCCATGCCAATATCCGACAAAATGCGGTAATTGCCAAAGTCGGTCCACTCGGGGAAGTAATCCATCTTGGCGTAGAACTTTTTGTTCTCGCCCACCTGCTGCTCGAAGCTGAAGCCGAAGCTTGCTTCAGCAATCCACTCATCGCCGACCAAAGCGCCAAACTCGCGCGACACACCTGTACCAACACTGGTGGTAAACTTACCCCACTCTTGATCGATCCATCGGTAGCCGACACCCGTGTTCGCGTTAAGGTTAAAATCGAACGCTTGGAACTCGTCATAGAACGCCTGTGACAGGACGAACAAGGTCCAGGGAGAATCATCCAGGAGCCAATCGTAGCGAGCGCTTAGCAGGGCGTTGCTTTGCACCTCAATGCCGTCGGCCTGGTTCTTATTGTAATAGAGACTTCCGTCGAACTTGTGGTCGTCTGTCTCTCGCTTAACGAAACCACCTGTGCGAAAGCTGAGCGATTCGCTGGTGCCGCTCGATCCGTTGAGGCCAAGCTCGAAGCCCGAGTCCCACGGCGCCGGGCCAAACCAATAGGTCGGATACCACCAATGTACCTCGGGTTCTATCTCTATCGTTTCCGTTGCATCAACGTCCGAGGCGACATCAATGGCAGCAACCACCTCGCTGGCCGTTGGAGTGGGGGTCGGCTCGCTTAAAACGGTTGCTGCTTGTTCCGAAGGCTCTGGGGCTGGCGGCGTGATCGTCTCCGCTTGAATCGGCGTGATCGGTTTAGGAGTGGTTGCCGGATAGCCGGTCGAGGGGTAGAGCGCCGGTACCGGGAAGGCAACATCGGTTGTCGGATACGCCTTGATCGGCAGCACCTCAGCGCTCTCCGATTGAGCGAGAGCCGTACCTGGAAGGAGAACAATGGCTAGCAGCACTAGCATTCGATAGCAGTGAGAATAAAACATAACGGAAAATAAATACGGGTTTCCTGTTCGCGGTTCAAGACGGATAAGGATTAAATCTTGCCTAAGCACAAACTCCCCCGTTTTTTATTGCGGCTCCGCGCTTTTATTCCAGCCCGAAAGCTCCGGCAGGCGGGATATCGATGCCTGTCTTGCGGGTGAGGTTGGACTTGGGCAAGAAGCGGGGCTCGATCAAGAAGCTCAACCCCGTGTTCCCTTTTGAGGCGTCGATGTTCGCTCCGACGGTGACGACAAGCGATTCACCAATGCGGCTCAAGGAGAACGTCTGGCCGATGCTCCCCGTATTGCCAAAGTCGATGACGGCCGCAGCAGAGGTGATCCATTTTTCGTTAAGGCGATAATTGACCCGAGCAGTAAAGAGGTCCGAATTGAACGGGCCGCGGATTGATCGGTAGCCGAGGTAGGCATTGCCGCGTGCCGGTCGGTTGAGGGCCACGCCTGCTGAGAACGTGTTGAGCCCGTCGGCAAATAGATCGATAAAACCGTCCGAAAGGATGGTTACTCGATCCCCCACATGCCACTGCAAATCGTAATCTAGTAAGCCAAAATCCTGGCCCAAGTTATCGCGGTTCTCTTCCGGGAAATAGCTGCCGTTCATGTCGAGCGTTAGCCAATCGACCACCCGTTCTTGGCCGGGGGCTCCGCGTTTAGTTTGCAATCGATGCCGCATTCCTACACGGGCGACCGACAGGTCATCCACCAACTCGGTCGTGGGCGAAGCGACGTAGCCCTGAATGCCACTTCGGATCAAGTAGAAACGAGGGTCAGAGGCGATCGGTATCGTGGGAAAGAAGATTCGCCGGCGTATCTCTTCCAGTGCGTTGTCTTCAATCTCATCGTAAAGGGGCAACTGATCGTAATTGCGTGACGAGTCGGCGTACGACAGCTCCGCATCGAACACAACTTTGTGAGCCAAGCCATTGAGATTGAACAGTGGATCGCGGACGTTCGGATTGACGGCCCACATCGGCAGGCTCGCCCGGATCCCCGTCTGCATGTAAGCCCGCTGAAGGTCTTGCCCTGTCAGGTCCTCCCCCCAATGGGCGACTTCGCCCAGGAAGTAGGGTACGACCTTCATGGGCGTGCCATAGGGCGTGAGGTCGATCGGCAAGTCGATCTCTTGCCGCGTGGCGGCTCGTTCCCCTTGAACATTCGCTTCCCAAGGAAAGAGAAAGTACTGTCCAGCAAGTGTCGCGTTGGAGGGAGTGCTCGAAGGCTTGAGATTCGCGTAGCCGACATGCGAGTGGGCAAACCAGGTGAGCGTTTCGCCGGCCAAGTCCTGGCCCATCAGGTAATGGTCAAGCCGTGGCAACCATTGCGTCTCGGTAAAGAAGTTGTTGAGCCGCGTGTTGGCTTCAATGGTAAGCGACTGATTGTCAATTCGACGGCGCAGGCGGAACCCGGTCGATTGGTCGCGTTGTTCGTCCCACTCGTTTTCGTAATACTGTTCGAGAAACGTTCGGTCGCTGATCCACCCGACCTCGGCCTGCACCGTCCAGCCGGAAAGCAGCCCATCAGTAACTTGCTGTTGGTGATTCCAGTAAGCACGGCCCCGATAGCTTTTCTCGGGCACGATGTTTCGCCGACCGAAGCCAAGGTTGTCGGTACCCCGTTCGTCGATAAACCATAAGTCGGTCCGGCCCACAGCGGGTCCGTTGGCACCGGCGAAGTGATCCACGTCGTATTCGTAGACCGTTCCGTAACCGAGGCCCCGATCGCTGAGGTAGTCAAGCCCGACATCCCAATTGGTGCCCGCTGGTGCTTTCGCTCCGAGCAACTGATAGACATCAAAGTCGGCCAGCACCTGAAAGCCGAAGATGCTGTCGTTACGAACGCGGAAATCGCTAACGTAGAACGAAGGTTCCTTCAGATCGGTGGCGATCGTTGGCCAGTAGAGCACGGGCGTTTTGCCGATGAAAACACGATTCGATTCGCTCGTGGCAAGTTGGCGATGATCGAACAACGGGGCTCCCGTGAACGGGTCGGTTGCCTGTTCGCCCGTTCGCGGATCAATGATTGGCTGTTGGTAATCGTCGAACGTGATCTGCGCGGAACGCAAGCTGTAGCTCGGCTCCTCCAGACGGCTGGTAGTAAACAGAGCGTCGGTCGCTACGAACCGAGAATCGTCAAGCTGCCGGATTGCGGCCGCTTTGAGCCGTACCAAACCACGGTAGTTGTGATCCCCATCGCCGGGGAGCGGCGTCAATAACTCGGCATCAAGAATAACGCCCGTCTTGCGGCGAGCATCGTAGAACATTCGCTCGGCATAGACGGTACGGTCTCCCTGGCGGAAAACGATGTTCCCTTCCAAATAAACCTCAAACGGCGAGTCGCCCGACTGCTGGAAAGTACCAGCGGAAACATTGGAGCCGGCGGTCCAAATAACGGCCCG
>JAJRUA010000288.1 GCA_024278035.1 Planctomycetota bacterium
AGCCACGGCGTATTCGTGCGGAGCGAAAGTTTATTGACAATGGCATAGCAGGCACCCAACTCGTGCGAGACGAAATCCGTTCGCCCCGATTCTACGCCACCCGCCCCCCTAGAGCCACGTCAAAGGTTCCTGCGTAAAAGGGCGAGCGGTGCGGGTCAGCCCCCCGATAAAAGCGGTGAAGAAACGCAATTCTAGGCCCCATGTGCCAAACTACCCGCTAACCGTTGGTAGGCCTTAGGTTAGCCTAGTGCCCGGCAGAGGGAGGTGGCGATTGTCCCGTCGGTTCTGCCGTTGGTTCAAGTGTGAGCGGTGGCATGTTGAGTTCCATCGGCTCTGTTTCCTCAGGGACGGGCATCGGCTCTTCGATTGGCATGGCGAGGGGGAACTCCAAGCGGTTCTGAGGGAACTCCCCTCGGCTGACCACCGGGGCTCGGGACGATGCATAGTTCAGTGGCTCTCGACGGGCACGGCGTCTTTCTAGCGATGCCGCGTCCGCATGAGCTGCGGAGGGCGAAGACCCTTCGGCAAGATGAACACCGTCGAACTCAAGCAGCGTCCCTTTGGCAAAGTGGACGTTCTTCAGTGCGATCGCGTGTTCAACCAAACTGCGATAATAGTTGGACTTCCGCTCGGCCATTCGGCGTTGAGTTTCAAGCAACAGATCAAGCGGTGCTTTGTCCGAATCGAACGCCGCCTCAACCGCGGCAAGTTGCTGCTCCGTTGCCATCAGTCGATTGTAGCTAGTTTGTGAAACGGAAAACGACCGGTCCAGTTCTGCCACAGCATCGGCCACCTGATGAACGACCCCTCGCTGCTGATCCGCCAGCAGTGCCCGATCGCGGGCGAGCATGAGCTCTGCATTTCGGACTGCCGTATGGGCCCGGCGAAATCCGATGGGGATATCCAGTTCAAAGCCAAGCTGCCATTCCTGGAAATCGCCGCCCGTCAGGTTTTGGTAGGCATTGCCATCGAACGGAGCGCCGTCGAACAATGAAACGTCGTTCGAGTCGCCCAGCAGATCATCCCCGAAGCCGCGAAAACGGTACCGACCGACCGCGTCGAGCCGAGGCATCAGGTGGTTTTTACTGGCAATTAGCTCCAACTCACGTCGACGAATTCTCCAGCGTTGCCGGCGCAATTCGACACGGCGATGGGTCGCTTCGGTGGTAATGTCTTCCCAGCAGAAATCGACGCGGGCCACGATCGGGTCTTCCGAAGGCCGGATCAACTCTCCATCGCTTGCCGGCAAATTGATCAAGCGACGCAGGCGACGTTCCGCCACGTAAACACCGCCCGTTGCGCGAAAGGTGCCGCCGGGGCTGCCGTTCGACGTACGCGTGCCATCCACAGGTCGGCCACTCAGAGCGTTCTGTACTTCTTCCTTGAAGCGGAAAAACTGCTCGCGCGCTTGGGCCTCTTTCTCTGCTTCGCCACCTCTGCGCCCCGATTCGTAAAGAGCATGAACGCGTCGCCATGTGTTGAGAGCCGCGTCGCGAGCCACCACACGGGCATCAAGATCACGGTAGGCATAGTAGAGGTCCCAGTAGGCGTTTTCGACGTTGCTTGTGTAATCGCGCACCGCCATCTCAAAATCGGCAAGCTGCACATCGGTATTCACCCGAGCGATCAACACGCCGTTGTATTCGCCCGGCTTGTTCGTCGGTCCTGCGATTCGGTTGAACCGCATCCCGCCCCCCTGCATCAGGGGATGCCGTACTTCGCCTTCCAGCTTGACGGTCCAAGCGCTGTCAAAGGCGTTGCCGTCGGCATTGTTGGAATCGAACTCGATAATATGCCGAAGCGACATCTCGGTGCCGGCAACAGAGCGTTTCGCAAGCTGAGTTTGAGAGACACTCGAATCTTGATCCAAAATCCGGACGCCGCCGCCGAAGAACTCGTTGTTTATCGCCCGATCGTTCTTTTCATTGAACAGACTTGTTGTGAACTGGGCGTCGAACGCGCTGAGAGCTGCCTCGACACCAAACGTCGGGTCCGTTTCGCGGATTGCCGGATCGTAGATCGTGCGACTTGTCTCGGGCGAACGAACTACCGCTCCGCCAACATCCCGCAGCACCGAGGCATTGGCTAAGCCGAGCGCCAGGACTTCCTCTAAACTCAGATCGCGGTAGACCGCTTCGCTTTCATCGAAGAGTGTCCGCGGAGCCAGTGAAAAGGTACTATCAACAAGGCACGACTCGGTCGCTTCACTGACGGCAGCGTACTCGATTGAAGTCGCCTTGACGGCGTAATCTTCATGACGGCCGTCAACCGCGTCGCCACAGGCCCGAAAGGGGCTTCCTGTCCGCTGGCTACACCCGGCCAGCACCAACGCTAGGCAAAGAACCCCAAAAGGCCATGCCAGGAGCCCCTTGGGCCGCTCCAGGAGGCGGTTCAGCGGATAAGCGAAGGCGATCAAGCGTTGATTGACGTTGTTTTTAGGTTGAAAAACAGGGTCGAAACCGACTTGCGCATACCTGTACGCGCTGGAGTTTCGCCTTTCGGTCCATCGACTACCGCCCGGCGTCAAATCCAGAAAAACCCGCAGAGTCACCCCAGGTTTCCGTCCCGTTCTCACAATCGCCTTGATTGACGCCAGCGGTGCCAGCGTCGCGACCAACCGAGGTCTGCTTTTTTGCCTCCTTTCCCCCCGACTCAAATAGGCAGCTTTTTGCTGCTTGTCGGTATACTTGGAGAATGCCTCGCTCTTCTTCTCACATGGCGTCCCGCTCTCCTGTCCAAGCCGAGCCACCGCTAGCATCGGACGATGCGGTCTGGGAGCAGTACGCCGAGTTGCTGGATGAACTCGCC
>JAJRUA010000289.1 GCA_024278035.1 Planctomycetota bacterium
CACGAGTTGCTTGGCGTTGGGAGTTTGGTCACCGGCCAGTAGAGCCAAAATCTCCAGCTTCGACCGACCACCGACCAGCGGCTCGATCATCGGCTGCGTCACGCCCGGCGTGTCATCCCAACCAATCACATCGCCCCATTGCTCCAGCGGATGCGTCTCAGGGAGACTCCAGTGGCAAAGCCGCGAAGTTTAGTCGTCGTAGACACCAAGGCGAATCGAGTTGGGAACAGCCGCCAGCGCCTCGGCAAACGCCACGTCGCCCGGGGCATCGTAGGCAGGGTTGCCATCAAGGATTAGCAACGTATCGACAGAGCCAATCGTAGCCGTTAGCTCCGCAAGCGAACCAACTTCGATGTTCGGCGTCGGCTCTTCGGTAAACAGCACCGTCTCGCCAAAGGCACCCAGCAGGTTGTTGATCTCATGCACGATGGCATGAATGGCCGCCGGTTGAGTGGCCCCAACAATCACGACGCTCGTCCCACGATTTTGGACCAAGTCGCTGGCAAGCACTTCGAGAAATTGCTCGGGCGTCGGTTGGCCTTCGATCTTGTCGCCGCGTGCCTCTTCCTTGCTGCTGGCAAGCCGGGCGACTTCGTCGCGGAGTTTCGCCAAGTAGCCGCCCATCGCCGATGACTTCAATGGCAAGCGATGATCGGCTGCGGCTCCGGTAGTGCTGAACTGGCTTTCGACCGAGTAAAGCCGATTCATCTCGCCATCCGGATCACGACCGTCCGCAAAGTCCCGGGCTAGCCGAAGTGCGTCGGGCCCCTGAACCAGCGGATCCGCGTCGAACGTGGCGATCACTTTGGCGTTCGCCAAACGGTAATGCGTACGGACTCGCTCGCCGAAGGCAATCTGGGCACCTGCCAACTCGTTCTCACGAGAGAGTGGAGCGTGCTGGTAGAATTTCGCCTCCGGAAACTTTTCTACAACACGGTCGAGGGCGTCGAACAGTGCGTACGAATCGAGGGGCGGGGTAAGAATCGCAAGCCCGGATCCGTCGCCCAGGGCGGCAGTTCGTTCCGCAAGAAAGGCCTCAAAGTCGGACCATTCCTTCGTAAAACTTTCGCCACTGTCGCGCTGGCGAACTTGGGTCGAACGATCGGGATCGTAAAGGGCGAGCGTGGCGGCCTGAGTCAAGGCGTCGGTCGCGCCCTGCGAGGCCGGATGCTCCGGGTTGCCTTCGATCTTGATCGGGCGGCCATCGTACTTGGTGATAAGCAGGTGCTTTGGCCCGCCACCCCAGGAGATGTTGGTCGCGTATTTCTCGGTTTTCCCCGGGATATAACCTTCCGGACGATTGGCAAACGGGGCGATTTGCTCCGTTTCCCAGCGGCAGCCGGCGGCACCCGCCAGGGCGAACGACGCGCTCATCAGTTGCAACCAACGGCGTCGGGAAACGCCTTCAGGGAACTCCGAAGCAGCCTGTGGAAACTCTCGGTGAAGAAACTCTTGAAACGCATCGGTCCCCTCGATCTCGGCAAGGCTCCGCCAATAGGTGGCGGGCCCCGAGAAACCGGTGCTAGAGTTCGTCTTTTTTTCTGTGATTTGGGTCATCGGTTACGGCGGGGAGAACAGTTGGCTCGGGTGGCTTCTGCGGAACAATCGCTTCGCTTAGCGGTGCACCATTTTTAGCGGTGGCAGGTGGAGCAGCTCGTGCTGGGATGAACCCCCAGCTCTTCGATCAGCTTCTCCCCTATTTCCTGGCGTGTTTGGTCGCCGGTCGCTTCCGGGTTCCATTCCATGTTCGTAATTTGATCCAGAGGGCGAAGTCGTGCTTCGGGGTTTCGGTGGCAATCGAGGCACCAACTCATCGAGAGCGAGGCGTGCCGGTGTACCACTTCCATCTTGTCAATTCGGCCATGGCATTCGACGCAGCCCACCCCTTTATTGACATGGATCGAGTGGTTGAAGTAGACGTAGTCCGCCAAATCGTGGACCCGTTCCCAGCGAATCGGGTCACCGGTGGCGAGGCTGTCGCGTACCGGCTGTAGCTTGACGCTCGTAAGATGGATGCCCGTCTTGAGGGTCGCGCCGTCGGGCCCGACGGCGCCATTGTGGCAATTCCCGCAGGTGCCTGTCGCAGGCACCGCAGCATGGGCCGCCTTGTCCACCGTGTTATGGCAATACCGACAATCGAGCTTCATGTCGCCCGCATGCAGCTTATGACTGAACGGAACGGGCTGTGTTGGCTGGTAACCTGTGTTCATCACGCCGGGCAGCGTGCCATAAAAGAGCACAGCGCCAGCGTAAGCCGCTCCAGCAAGGGCACCACCCAGAACCATCAAGGTAAACTTGTTGACCCAGGGCGGGAAGTAAAAGAGTTCAGATTCGTTGTGATCCACGTCGGTCGGGTCCGGCTTGGTCAGTTTTTATGGGGGCAATTAAGCGTATCGGTAAAACGCGCCGGAGCCACTTGCTGACTCCGCTTCACACTTCGTTTTGGCAGTCTATCGGTTCGGCAGTCTATCGGACAATCCGTACCTAGCGATAGGCGACAAATGCTACCCGGCATGGCTGGCGTAAGCTAGTCCCAAAAGAGCCCCGCGCGAAGAGAATGCCTTCCCTAGTCTCGGCCCATTCCCCCCAGGCCGCCAAGGAGGGCCGGGGATGCCGGTTAGGCAGAAGGCGGGCAAGCCCGCGGGCCATCGGTTTCCCACAATGCAGACGTATGCCAACGGACGGTTGGGACAAGATATAGGTGCGGTAGCCCCTTATATCTCCTATATCTCCCGGACGCATTTGTCTTTTTTGACGAGAGGCAGGCCCCTTGTCGATAAAGCATTGCGATTTATGTCGATAGAAAACACCACCAGAAAACGCTATTCTTCGCCGACAAAGACGCTCAATAGTTCATCCAGCAAGAGATCGTCCAAGGCGTAACGAGAGTCTTCAGCATCCGTCGAATCCTCCGAAGAAAAGGCGGCGTCGATGGCCTCGGTGTTGCTATCGACGTTTCTGAAAGTTGGCAATGAGGAGACAGAGGAGACGGAGAGCAACGCTTTCTCAGCAACCGATAGGCTTCTGTCTGATGGACGAACGGTTGGTACGAAGGCTCCCCGGTTGATTGTCGTCGCGATAGGATTCACGGTCGCTTGGATGCCGGCTGCCGAGGGGGGGGGGCTGAAGTCGGTCAGTTCGGTCAGACCGATTTCAGAACCGACTAGCAATTGCAGGCTATCGAGTTGCCCAATCGAGCCCGTGAGATTGTGGGTGGTGATTTCACCTGCCGAAAAGGCGAAAAGCGAGTCACCGATCCGCAGTGAACGAAGAATGGGCGAATCGTGTTCGATAATCCCCAGCGACTCGAAGCCGGCCTCGGTATCAACAAAAAAGAGTTGCAATCCTCCTTCTCCTTGTTCGAAAATTGAAGAGCTACTCCCCCCACCCCGCCAAGTCGCGCCAGCACTCTGAATCGGAAGAGCAAGTATCTGCTCCGAGGGGAAATAGCTCACCGCTAACGAATCGTTATCCCCTCGAGTCCAACGATTCCCGGTGGCAATCGAAGTGGTACTTCTGCCCCCTTCAAATGAGAAGCGTTGTGTCAATTGAGGATCGCTGAGATTCGAGACATCGAAAATCGAAAGCTGCATCTCCTGAAACAAGCCCGTCGACTCGTTCGCACCGCGGCCTATCCCTAAAAGAAAACCTTCGCCCAGGGGTTGCAAGTAGTCGGAGTAACCCGGGATTTTTAATTCGCCAGCAACCGTCGGGTTAGTCGGATCGCTCAAGTCGATCGCAAAGAGGGGATCGACTCGAAGGAACGTTACAACAAAGGCCCGTTCACCTAAGAAACGGACCGAATAGATATCCTCTCCCGGAGCCAAGTTATCGACGGTGCCAACCACTTTGAGCTGATTTCCGACTTGCTCCAACACAAAGAGCGACTGTCCAGAGTTCCAACTTGCTCCATTGGTTACAACACGCAAATAGCCATCGTACTCATCGGCAGAAAATTGGTTGAGAAGATTCCCCTCTACCTTGCCGGTTGCAGCAAGCGTGATCGAGTGATCATCAGCGTCGAAATCAAACTTCCGAATGGTTGTTGCTCTGCTACTAAATCTGTTGCTAAAATTGCCCCGTGAATTCTCGAAGACATAGAGGCTCTCCTCAGTTGCATAAATTTCCGTGGCTCCCTTCGTGAGTAGTGTTTTCACGTCGGAAGGTCCCGCATCGTTGCTGTGTACGTTGAACGTAGCGATCGATGTTCTGGCGGAAAGCACCTCTCTCAATTCGCCAGGGCTAATCAGTCTCGTTTTGGCAAGCACCTCGCCCTCGACAGAGAGACTCCGAGAAGTCGGCAGCAATGAATCGATCGCATCTTCAAGCACCCGGTTTAGATAGTCGGCCCGGGATTCGTATGTCCCTCCAGAGGAGTATGGTTTTCCATTGACGGTGTCGTTGTTCAGCTCCGGCGAAGGGAGCGTGAACCGTTGCTGGCTTAGAACCAACCGCAACTGGCCATCGACCATTCTTGATGAGACGAGGCTCCCTTGAATCTCCGTTTTTTGCACCTGGGTAGGCGCAGTCCGGTCCGCCAAATCAAGAACCGTTACGGTGGTCGTCGCATTGCGTAAGTTGCCGTAGCCCCATGAAGAGTACGGGTTACCCCTCGCTCCGGTAGAAATTAGCGTTAACCGATCTCCCGACAAGTAGATGCCCGTTGGCCGCTCTTTCAGTTGCACTCGAGATGCGATCGAAAGATCCTCGCTATCCCTAGCATCCACGATGATGAGCTCGTTGCCCGATACCAAATAGAGATACTTGCCATCGGTTTCAATCAAGTCCGCTTCATCGACTCCTTCCACTTGAACATTCGTTCCCGAGAAAGAGTCGGCTAAAGTTAGCGAGTCGTCTGCATCGAAGGCAACCGATAGCGTGCCGACAAAGCTGCTGATCCGGTAGCCGTACCAAGGGTACTGGGGATAGGAAAGGCTTGCCCCGAAGAACTTTTCGTACTGCGTATCGATAGCACCGATCACCCATGCACGCACCTCCTCGACCGACTGGAACCCTTCCTCAGGCATGGCCGGAAGAGGATTCGCCCTAGGGAAAAAATTTCTCGGGCCGACGTCATCAACCGCAATAGCAAGGCTACTATCAAACCCTGCGTCAGCAGGGAAGAATGCCGGCGCAATCGCAGCCTGCAAGGTACCGTCGGTATCCGCATCGGCTAGCGGAGCTGGGTTGTTATCCCCATTGAGCATCATTCGCTGTTCAAGTTGCTCAATACGGAGCGAAACGCGAGAATTTCGTATACTGTTCTTTTGATTATCACGCTTTCCCATGATTCGCCTTGCTAGCAGGATAGGTTAAGGACCGCACTATTCAGACCGGACCTAAAAGCAGAGGCCGCCGGCCCTAACAACAAAGGCCCGTTTGGCGTACGGATGTCACTCCCGAGGGGGCAGAATCGTAGGGAAATCACACAACTGCTTAAACAGCATTCCTTTACGCAGCAGAAAAAAAGGGGCGCTGCATGGCTACCCGGCTAAGAATTGGCCGATTCCTAGAGCAATGGCGTACTCGAACCATGCGGAGCCAACTTGAGTTGATGAAGAAGGTGGCCGCACCTTACGCCGTCATCGAGAACTGCTTCTCAACGGGTTGCGTGCGAAAGGGGCCCTTTCCTCGGGCGTTGACCAAGGTTTCAATAACGGTGTGTCAAGCGGATTACCCAAAAATCCTACCGGCTTTCGTACCCTACGAAGCCGTTGAAATCGCCTTGTACCACAACCGGGGATGCTTACCCGAGCCCGATTTTACCCACCGTTTCTGGTGAGAGGGCTTAAAACCAATAGTTTCCCGGTGATCTTGTGGTTCGATTCCTTGGCGGTCGCAAAAGAATGTCCATTGCCTCTCCATCGTCGTCGCTCGCTTCACCGACCGCTTGGTCGTCGTGGTGGGTTATCTTTCGGACTTGCCTGGAAGAGCGGATGGTCTATCGGGGTGACTTTATGCTGGGAACGCTCATGCGTTTCTTGCCGATCATCACGCAAATTTTCTTGTGGACCGCTATTTTTGCCTCGGCAGGTATTGCCGGTGAAGGGGACGGCAAGGTAATCCGCGATTACACTCGCGACGATGTAATTGCTTACTACTTGCTGACGATGCTTGCCAGGGCCTTTTCAAGTATGCCGGGGTTAGCGTCGGGGATTGCGGGGCAAATACGTAGCGGCGAAATCAAAAAGTTCATGATCCAGCCGATTGATTTGTTGGGTTTTCTGTTGGCAGCGCGACTTGCCCATAAATTGGTTTATTACACGGTCGCGGCAGGGCCCTTTGCGCTCGTTTTCTGGATGTGCGGCGACTACTTTCCCGCGGAATGGCCCGGTCTTGCGACTTGGGCAGCGTTCGTCGCCTCGCTGTTGATGGGGTTTGTCCTCGGCTTTTTCTTAGAAGCGACCTTGGGGATGATTGGCTTCTGGTTCCTGGAAGTCAGTTCGCTGCTGTTTGTTTACATGCTGTTCAATTTCTTCCTTTCGGGGCATATGTTTCCCCTGGAGTTCTTGAACGAATCGTTGCCAACGCGTCTAGCTGCCGTGTTGAAGTACCAGCCGCTTCAGTACCTGGCCTATTTTCCCGCGGCGGTTTACTTGGGCAAGATCGAAGGGGCCCAGCTCATAGGGGGCTTGGTCGCCCAAGC
>JAJRUA010000290.1 GCA_024278035.1 Planctomycetota bacterium
ACGGCTTGCGCGGACGAGGAGCACTCGCTTACCAGCAATGTCGGGGGCAAGGGTTTCAGCAAGCGCCTCTGCGCTGTACTCCTGGGGCTGCACGTCGGCGCGTAGTCGCCAAGCGGCGAGAGCTTCGGTGGTGGCGGGGCCGACAGCGGCGATTTTCGCCGAGCCGAATCGGCGGGCGTCACCGCCCCGTTCGTCAAGCCGACCCAAAAACGCTTCGACGCCGTTTCGGCTACTGAAGACAACGTAATCCTCTTCGCTGAGTCGGTCGAGGGCTTTATCAACGGCAGTCCAATCGGCGGGAGGGCTGATAGTGAGGGCCGGTTGCACGAGCACCCGCGCGCCAAGCTCCAAAAAACGCTCGATCAAGCTGGCGGATTGCTGACGAGGACGTGTAACGAGCACCGTCTTGCCGAACAGAGGTCGGCTGGCGAACCAGTCGGCGGCGGCGTCTCGCGCAGCGACTTCGCCAACGATGGCCACGAGAGGTGGCCGTACCGATCCGGAGACCAACACCGTCGCCACATCGTTTAGCGTACAGTCGATCGTCGTTTGATCGGGCAGGGAACAGCGTCGCACTAGGGCAACCGGCGTAGCGGGTGACTTGCCCCCTTCGATCAGGCGTCGGCTCCAGTCGGCGGCGTTCGTAACCGCCATGTAGACAACCAGGGTTCCGGGGAATTTCGCAAGCTCTCTGAAATCAAGCTGGGCCCCCTCTTCCTTGCCGGCACGCTCGTGCCCTGTGACAAAGGCGACGCACGACGCACGGTCGCGATCGGTGATTGTCACGCCGGCATAAGCCCCAGCGGCAACAGCGGTCGTCACGCCCGGAACGATTTCGTAGGGAACGCCCGCCGATCGGCAAGCGGCAATCTCTTCAGCCAGCCGGCCAAAAACGCCCGGGTCGCCCCCTTTGAGCCGCACCACCGTTTTGCCCGCAAGCGCTTCCGCGACCATCCGCTCGTTGATTTCTGCTTGAGTCCAAATCTTCCCCTCGCCATGACGCCCAAGGCAAATGCGCAGGGCACCGGGCGGAGCATGGTCGAGCAGCAAATCGCTGGCTAAATAATCATAGAGAACGATGTCAGCCTGGCCCAATCGGTGGGCGCCATGCAGTGTCAAGAGGCCCGGATCACCAGGACCCGCCCCTACGAGCAACACGCGGCCCGGCAACGGAGAGGGGCTTGCCGATTGGGAGGAAGAAGGGGGCATAAAAATCGTGGTTTGTGCGAATCCTTCAACACAGGAACTTTCGGACAGCGAAGTTCTCACAGAAAAGGGTTTCAGAAAGGATGTGTCGGGCGGAAGAATCGTCGTAATCCGACTATTGGCCAGCGCTAGCCCCATTATGCCGATAAATCACGGCGGTTGCTATAAGGTGTCGTCACAAGTTCGTTGGTCGCTCTCCTCCTTGGCGGGTAAACTAAAGGGAGCGGGGAATGAACCCCGAATAGCTTGGCAAGCATTGCAACGAATATCGAAAGAGGCTCAATGAGCACGGACTCCTCCCCATCGCCTGCGGTACGCCAGCGCCTCCAGAGTGTTTTTGAACACGCCAACAAATCGCTTGAAAAAGGCGATTACGTTTATGCCCACGACCTGTACACCCAATGCGTGACAGAAAACCCGGGGGCCCTGGCCTACTTACAGCACTTCCGGGCCAACCTAGCCCAGATGCATCCCACGGGTGGTAAGAAAGCGGGTGGCTTCGGTTCTTTGAGTGGCCGAAGCGGGGTTGCTAAAGCGGCAGCCAAAGGGGCTTGGGACGACGCCTTCGGTATCGGTTGCAAGGCACTTAAAAAATCGCCCCATGATACGCGGACCCTCTGCGATTTGGCCGCCGCTTGCGGCGAACTGGGGCACACGGAGTGCCAGCTCTACTACTTACGCTGGGCAATGGACCTCGCACCGAACGATGTTGAAATCAACCGCCGGGCAGCCATGGTTCTCGAAGCAATCGCCCAGTTCGATCAAGCCATTGTCTGTTGGGAGCGGGTGCTCAAGGAAAAACCGGCCAATGAAGAAGCAACCCGGGCCATCTCGCGATTAAGTGTCGAGAAAACGATTGACCATGGGGGCTACGATCTGAGCCTGTTATCTGGGGCGGTCGCCGAAGGGGCCCCCCCGGTAATTCGAGTGGCTGATCTCGCAAAGCGCCAGGACGATACCGGCTCAGGAAATGAAGCCGGGGAGGAAGGAGAAGCGACACAGACCGCTGAGGATGAGGCGGAAGTCTCGTTGGCCGACCAAGAGAAGCGGCTCCGGGCGGCCATTGATGCGGACCCTACTGAGGTTGCCCCCTACGCGGAACTGGCCGATTTTTTTCGTGAAGCGGGCCGGCTACAGGAGGCGGAGCGACTTTATCGCAAAGGGCTCGAAGTGGCAGGCGGAGGAGACCTCCCCCTGCTTGAAAAACTCGAAGAAGTTTATCTCCTACGGATGCACGAACGGGCACAGGTCGCCGCCCGTCGGGCGGAGAAACAGCCAGAGGCCGCTACCGCGAAACTCGCCAAACAGGCCCTTGCTGAGGCCAACCAGGCTCAGGTGGAGGTCTTCACAGTCCGGGCGGATCGTTCACCGAACGATCTGCAGTTGCAGTACGAACTGGGTCTTCGCCTCAAGCGAATTGGCAAGCATCGCGAAGCGATCAAGCCCTTTCAGGCGGCCCGTGAAGCCCCCTCTCGCCTTGCGGAGGTTCAGCTCCACTTGGGCGAGTGTTTCCAGCAAATTGGCCAACACCGGCTTGCTATACGGAGTTACGAGGCGTCGATCGAGGCCTGTAGCCAGGCCGAATGGACCGATTTACGGAAATTGGCCTGCTACCGGGCAGGTGTCCTCGCCCTCGGGCTGGGGGAGCTGGACGTGGCGGAAAAGCACTTCACCGACCTCGCCGGGGCCGACTTTAGTTACCGAGATGTCGGGAAACGGCTAGACAAGATCGCCCGAATCCGTAATGCTAAGTAACTTGTGGTTAGTTGGGCCGCCCAGTGAAAAGGGCACGGTTACCGGTTGGCCCCTATTTTTCACCTCGCATGCACCCCCGTTTCTGTCAGTTATGCCTACTTCTGCTAGTGCCAAAAAGCGTCTTCGCCAAAGCCAGGACCGTCGCCTCAAGAACCGTGCCGTTCGTACGAACCTCCGTGGGCAAGTGAAGAAGGTCCGTGCTGCCATTGCGGCGGGTGAAATCGAGAAGAGCGAGACCGAGTTCAAGCTAGCCACCAAGAAGCTCGACAAAGCGGCAGCAAAGGGCCTCCTCCACGCCAACGCCGCCGCCCGCACCAAGAGCCGCCTCTCCAAAGCGATCAAGCTCGCCAAACAAGCCTGAGTTAGGTTTTAGCCCCGCCAACAAGGCTATAGCCGTGCCATCCTGGCACGGAGAGCGCCACGCCCCACCAACAAACGCGGATCGATTGGATCAGCTCGGGTAAAGAAATGGTTTCTTATCCGCAACCAGCCCTTCGACCCGCGTTTTTTTTTGCGATTCGTGGGCGTGCGGTAACTCACCACTTTCGGACAGAGCTGGAACCTCCGACACTCCTACTGTTAATGCCAGAATGGGTTCAGCTTCGTGATCGTTAGGGTGAGCGTATGGTGAAATTCGCACCGAATTGCCAAGGGTTTCAGAGTACCTGAGCCAAGAGAACTGCAAAGTCTGTATTGAGTTGTCCTAGCCGCAGGCGGAAGCCGCGGTTTTTCGCCCATTTCCACGGCTTCCGCCTGCGGCAAGACAATGTCTTGGGAACCCCTCACAAAAAACGAGCTGAAAACCGTTCTTCCCGGCTTCCGAAAAAAGCCCTTGGGGTGGAACGGTGATCTTATCCGACAGCCATCCCCCCTTGTCTCCAACATCCCCCGCATCCCCTAAAATACTTTTCGGGAAACGACTTTGCAATTCTCCTGCCACTTGGTCCCCATTGCTTGCATCTCTAATCTTGGTAACTAGGATCGAGTACGTCAGGGAGGGAGCCCTTGTCCGGCTTTTCTTCCTCCGGTCGTAGGGTACTCGTATGCTCAGGTTGTTGCGTCTGGTTATCGGTTTTCTTGCTTCGCTAGTCCCCGTAGCGGCGACAGCCCAACTGCAAGTCGCGGAAGTGATGTACGACCCCGCCTCGGGCGAACCTGCTTGGGAGTGGATCGAAGTTTATAATCCGGGCGCTGCGCCCGTTGACCTCGATGGCTATTTTGTGGATCGCGTGGGGGACTCTGCCTTGGGCTCAGCGTCTGTGCCTCAGATTCGCTCTTCGGTGGATCACGACGGCAGCTCCGTTGCGAACTCAACGGTGGTTCCTGCCGGTGGTTTGGCGATTCTCTATAACGGGGCGGCTCTGGATTATGATCCTCAGCGTTTTCGGGATGCGTGGCCTCAGGTGCCGGCAGGGGTAGCGCTGATTGGTGTTGCTGGTTGGTCGTCGAACTCCTTGGCAAATAATCCAGCACCGCCGGCTGTGAACCCCTCATTGGCGGGTTCAACCTTCGGTTTCTGGGCAAGTGAGGCGGCGTACCGGCTCGACGTGACGAACCTCGGCACGGTCGAAACCCCTAACGAACGAGTGACCGATGTCACGGCTTCAGCCTTTACCTTTTCTTACGATGACACGGCCCCCTGGCCCAACAATACGGGTGCCGCTTCGCTTGCTTACGATGGGAGCGGTTCGTTTAGTTCGGGCACGAACTGGGCCATCAGCCAGGTAGGCGCCGGTGGTGCTTACCAAAGTACCGCAACTTTTTTGGAGAGCGAGCCGATCAATGGGGATGACTTTGGTAGTCCGGGCCAAATTCCGGGAGGAACCTCTTCGGCACCTTCGTTGCTGTTAACGGAAGTGATGTTCAACCCTGCCTCGATCACGGGATCAAAAGAGTGGGAGTGGATCGAAGTTTACAACAATGGCTCAGCGATCGATTTCTCGGTCTCCTCTTTTTGGCTTGATGACGATGACGGGTCGGCCCTGACGGAAGCGAATGTCACTTCGGGAGAGATCGCAGCGGGCGAGACGGCCGTGCTCTTCAATGCTTCAGCGACCGGCCTGATTGAAATGCAAGCCGCTTGGGCAGCCGGAGGATTGACCAATTTCATTCCCGTGGACAATTGGAGTACCCTCAACAACGGGGGCGATGTGGTCGGCCTTTGGAGTGACTCCGTTTCTTACGGAACCGACTTTGCGGTAGGAAGCAGCGTGGCAAACGCTGTGACGGGAACGGTCTACACCAGCGCATCTCCCTGGCCTGCGGACAATGGGACCGACTCGATGTATTTGACCAACCTTGGATCCGACCCTTTGTTGCCGGGAAGTTGGTCGCGCTCACGGGGAGTGGCTGACGACCCTAATGCTTATCAGGCGGCGGATGTTTTTTCTCCGGGGGGAACACCCGACAATACGGGCCTCGATATCGGCAGCCCGGGTCTGTTTGCAGGCGTTACTCAACCCACTCTTGCGGGAGACTACAACGCTGATGGCGTGGTAGACGCTGCGGATTACACCGTTTGGAGAGATGGCCTTCCGCTGGCGAATGAAACAGTTACCCCCGGAGTGAACGACGCCTCGGACTACCAGGTATGGCAAAACGCCTTTGGGAATACGACTTCTGAGGCCGTTTCAACGGCAGCATCCATTCCTGAGCCGACGACCCTCTTGTTAGCATTCTTGGCATTTCTGGCCCTTGCGGGACGTTTCACCGTGGGCAATGAGTCCCTTCGGAGGTTATAACGGGGGAAGCCCAATCGCAGGATGGCAAGGGTGCGCCAAGCCGTTGGGACCGATCTCATCTTTATTAGGAGACAGGCGATGCGGACTCTTTTTGGTGCTTTGGTTGGCGCGTTATTAGGTGGCGCGATTACGGCAGGGCTCACGTCGGCATACAATGTCCAAGCCTACTGGCCTGTTGTCTTGGCGGGTTTGGTTGCGGGGGTTGCCATGCGAAAGCTTGCTTCGAACGATCACGTTAGCTACTTGCGCGGCGCCTTGGCTGCTCTGGCGACGGTGCTGGCGATGATTGGCGGTCCCCTAGTTGGAGCCAAGCTAATTAGCCAACAAAAGCCGACGATTTCTAAGGTGGAGACCACGGCTGCTGCTGTAGAAGATGCAACAGCTAAGGATTCGGATGAGGGAGGCGAGGTGGTCGAACAGGAGCCTCCTCCTACGCCCATATTGAGCCAGGCGAAGGGGTCCATCGGTAAACAATCGGACATCAATCCGCTGGATGCCATTCTGATGGCGGTCGGCTGCTTGCTCGCTTATCAAATCGGCAAAGGATCAGAGTTGGCAACCGTAGCGGCGCCAGAAGAGAGAGCGACCGACAGTGATGACGACAGTGGTGCCGATGGCGGAGAAAAATTGGGTGAAAAGGCCACCCAAGAGGCCTAAGTCGATCTCTCATTGGTATGGCGGTTCACCGAAGGAAGACGGACCTCGTGACATCGTGTTGGTATTTGGCCGGGCGGTGTTATTCTGGGGGTTTGTTGGGCCTGTTATGAAACGGGCTTCCTCTCAGGTGATCGTCCTACGATGCCAATCCGCCAACCATCTTCTTGCGACGAGACCGACCGGTCACCGGCAAGGGGTGTTTCTTGTGGCGATCCGGATTGTTGGGTGGCCGACCATGGCGATGCTTTGCTGCGTTACGCCTTGCCGCGTGTTCGTGATCTTGCGACCGCAGAAGACCTCGTACAAGAAACATTGCTCGGCGCGTGGCGGGGGCGAAATCGGTTCACGGGGGGCTCCTCCTTTCGTACTTGGCTAATAGGGATTCTCAAACGCCGGATCGCCGATCATTACCGAAGCCTCGGAAAAGAACGCCTAGCACCGGCTCCTGGGACCGATTCTCGTGGGCCTGAAGAGTTCGATCGCCATGGGAACTGGGACGAAATCCCGAAAAATTGGCCCCTGCGGGAACTTGAAAAGACGCTCAAGGATTCTCCTGAGCGGCTTGCCGAGCATGCGGAGTTTTGGGGCGTTCTCTCTCGGTGCGCTTCGGACATGCCGGAACATTTGGCCCAAGCCTTTCGCCTAAGGACCATCTACGAGGAAGGGGTCGATTCCATTTGTGAGCAGGAAGGCATTACAGCGAAGAACTTATCGGTTCGGCTGCATCGTGCCCGCCTCTTATTGCGGCGTTGCCTCGAACGCCGCTGGTTCTGTGAAGAGCCTAAGAGCCGACCCCAAAACCTATCAGGAAGTGTCCAGCGGTCGAAAAAGACCGAGGTGTCTGAAGATTTTGGAACGTGCAGTAAGGATTCGTAATGCTTTCCACAGTACGTTTTCTCTTGACCGCCCGTTGTTGTGATACGACTCGCATTCTCTCCGACGAGCGTGAGCAAACGGTGTCACGCACCGCCTGGTGGGCATCGCGATTGCATTTTCTGTCGTGTGGTGCTTGCCGACGATTTAATAAGCAACTCTTGCTCTTGGATCGGCTGCTCAAGTCGGCTCCCCCCGAGGTCCGAGAGCAGCTCGCCGGGAGGGATACCTCGAAAGGCCTATCCGAAGAGGCGGTAACGCGAATCGAGGCGGCTCTTACAGCGGCACGATCAACGGACGCCTAGCTAAAAGAAGAGGCGGTTAGGGCTCTTGTTCCCAGCTACCTCTTCTTTATCAGCGTTCGCTTTGCGTGAAATATGGGCAACTCTTTACGAGTTCAGAAAAATCCGATCTTTTCTATTATTCTTGTAGTCGTTTCTCTCACTCGGCGACTAACCTTTGACCTCACTGACGCGTCTCGAAGGTCTTTTACTGTTGGCTTCGAACAACCCTCGTTCCGCAGGGCTAGGTCGTGGCCGATTTTCCCTTTTACGCATGAGATGAGGATTCCCCTATGAAAAGCCCCTTGAAAATGAGTTATCTACTGACGGCCTTGGTTTCGCTAGGCCTTGCTTCC
>JAJRUA010000291.1 GCA_024278035.1 Planctomycetota bacterium
CCCGAGGCGGCAGACATTGATGAAGTCGAATGGACAGGATGAACTAAATAATCAAAAGGCGAGCCGTGAGCGTCGCTTTATCGGAAACACGGGACGAGAGGGAAAGCGACTCGATCCTCCGGGCGCTGACGCTTACGGCTCGCCTGCCAATAAAACAAGTTGAGCATTAAGATAATTCCCAAGAGAAACAAGACCCATGAAAAACGATCTCAAGCACCAACTCCCAATCTGCGATCACACTCCTACACCGTACGACGGACCATCGCACGATGAAGTGGTGGCTCTACGCAAACAGTACGTCTCGCCGGGTGTGATTACCTATTACGCTGAGCCGCTCATGGTCGTCGAAGGCCACATGCAGTACGTATGGGACGACAAAGGGAAACGGTACCTCGATGCCTTTGCAGGGATTGTCACCGTGAGCGTCGGCCACTGCCATCCGAAAGTAATCGAAAAGGTCCAGGCGCAAACGGGCAAGTTACAACACACGACGACAATCTATCTCCACCCGACCATCGCCCAATTCGCGGAGAAGCTCGCTGACAAGATGCCCGAGGGGTTGACACGGAGTTATTTTACGAATTCAGGTAGTGAAGCGAATGAAATCGCCATCCTCTCCGCTCGTGAACACACGGGCAACACCGAGGTGATCGCCCTGCGCAACGGTTACCATGGCGGCACAACCACCGCGATGGGGCTCACCGCCCACGGCACGTGGAAGTTCAAGGCGAACCAAGCGCAGGGGATTCACCACTCGCATCCTGGCTATTGTTATCGCTGTCCCTTCGATTTGGAGTACCCGTCGTGCGACCTGAAATGCGCTCGGGACATTGAAGAGGTGATCCGCTACCAAACGTCGGGGGAAGTGGCTTGCTTCATTGGCGAGCCGATCCAGGGCGTCGGCGGCACGGTCGTACCCCCGAAGGAATACTTCCAGATTGTTTACGAAATCGTCCGCAAGTATGGCGGTATCTGCATTGCCGACGAAGTGCAGGGAGGCTTTGGACGAACGGGCGAAAAGTTCTGGTCGCACCAAAACTGGGACGTGGTGCCCGATGCCGTTACGATGGCCAAGGGCATTGGCAATGGGGCTCCGCTCGGCGGATTCACGACGACCGAGGAAATTTCTGAAGTGATGGGGAAACGCATTCACTTCAACACGTACGGCGGCAATCCGATTAGCATGACCCAGGGGCTAGCGACCCTCGAAGTGATTGAAGAGGAGGGTATCCAGGAGAACGCCCGAGTTGTCGGTGGTCATCTCAAGGAAGCGTTCTTTGAACTACAAGAGAAACATGATTTGATCGGCGAAGTGCGCGGCATGGGCCTGATGCTCGGCATCGAGCTAGTGCGCGACCGAAAAACGAAGGAACCGGCAAGCGCCGAGGCAGCCTTCGTCATGGAAAAAATGAAAGAGCATGGCGTACTGATCGGCAAAGGGGGCCTCTTCGGCAACACCTTGCGAATCAAGCCCCCCATGTGCCTCACGAAAGACGACGCCAATTTCCTTATTGCCACGCTTGATGAAGTGCTAGAAGAATTAAAAAAGTAAACTAACCACGAAGGAACAAAGCAACAACGAAAAAAAGAAAGACCGTTAATACGTGTTGATAAACGCTAATAAAAAGAAGAGGTTGAAAAGGTTCATTAGCGTTCATTAGCGGTCTTCTCTCCCTTTTGCCGTTGTTCCGTCGTTCCGTCGTGGTTCACTCAATTGCCCGAGGATAAAATGCCTACACTAGAAACTACCGTTGACGGTCTCAAGCTTCCGAATCCGTTTATCATTGGTTCGGGCCCTCCAGGAACCAATGGCAAGGTGATTGGTCGGGCGTTTGATGATGGTTGGGGGGCGGTGATTTGCAAGACGGTGAGCCTTGATGCGTCGAAGGTCGTCAATGTTCAGCCTCGCTATGGGCGTCTGCGATCGCGCGAGACCAATGAAATCTATGGCTGGGAAAACATTGAGCTTATCAGCGACCGATCGTTCGAGACTTGGATCGACGAGTTCAAGGCGCTCAAGGATTCGCATCCTGAGGGAATCCTCATCGCATCGATCATGGAGGAATACAACAAGGACGCTTGGCAAGAGATCGTCGGCCGCTGCGAAGAGGCGGGGGTCGATTCGTTTGAGCTCAATATGAGTTGCCCCCACGGAATGCCAGAGCGACGCATGGGGGCTGCCGTGGGCGAGAACCCCGATATGCTGGGCGAAGTGTGCGGCTGGGTTATGGAGGTGGCCAAGAAGCCGGTTTGGGCCAAGATGACGCCCAATGTAACGCGTATCGAAGACCCCACCCACGCTAGCCTCAAAGCGGGCTGCCAAGGCGTTTCGGCGATCAATACCATCCGCAGTGTGATTGGCGTTGATCTTGAAACGCTTCGCCCTGAGCCCAGCGTCGAAGGCTACACCACGCCAGGCGGCTATTCTTGCCAAGCGGTGCGCCCCATCGCGCTGCGGATGTGCATGGAAATCGCCCAGCTCATCAAGAACGACTTCCCTGACCGAACGCTCAGCGGAATTGGAGGAATCGAAACGGGCGAAGACGCCGCCCAGTTCATCTTGCTCGGTTCCCATACCGTGCAGGTTTGCACGGGCGTCATGAAGATGGGCTACCGCTGCGTGCAGCCAATGTGCGAAGAGTTGCTCGCTTTCATGGAAAAGCACAAGTTCGAGACGTTGGACGATTTCCGCGGGAAGAGCTTGCCCTACTTCACCACGCACTCAGACCTCGTGAAACGCCAAGCCGAAGCCCGTGCGGCGAAGAAGGCCGACGACGCCGGCAAGAAAAGTATGGTCAAAGGCGATGCAGAATGGGACGGCGACGACTTCGTCAAACAGTCCGACGCCCTAGCTGGCGGGTAGGATATCTCGACAGGATCACGGGATTAGAAAGGGATTTATAGGACAAAGAAAAACGCTAATAGGCGCTAATGCCCTTGTTCTTAATTCCTCTTTATTAGTGTTCATTAGCGCGTATTAGCGGTCTTCTTTCCCTTCATTTTTGTCCTGTAAATCCCTTTCTAATCCCGTGATTCTGTCCAGCTTCCCGTCAAAAGTGCGTCGGTTCGCGTTTAAGGAATTGGCCGTGGCCCAGTTCGCCAACGAATTGGCCATCGCGGACCATCACTTTTCCACGCACCGTGACCACGCTCGGCCGGCCCTTGAGTTCCCAGCCCTCGAACG
>JAJRUA010000292.1 GCA_024278035.1 Planctomycetota bacterium
AGGGGAGGTCCGCCGGTCCAGCTCATGCCTGGGGCCATGTCGCGGTCGAACGTGACGGTGATCTCTTGGACGGACGTGGCGACGCCGGTGGCTCCGATTTTTGGCGATGTTGCGATCACTTGTGGCCACGGTTCTTGTGGTTGAGTTGGTGTTTGGGCAACGGCGCTGCTGGTCGCCACTTCTTCACTAACGACCACCTGCGGTGCCATCGGTAAAAACAGAATGGCAAACAGAAGTACTGCGAGGCGAGAGACCCAACCAAAACGATTTTTGCTTGCTGCGTAGGACATGATTTTCTCCATTCGGTTTTGTAAGTGGCTACCTCGTTCAAAAATGCCCACCATATTTCCCGTCACGAACGAACGACCTCGGGCGGCGGTCAGCACGCAGACGATCGTTTCGCCGTAGTTTTGCGGCGTGCATTGTCCAAGGCGCAGGAGGGCATCGTCGCAAACGCATTCGCGTTCGTGGCGGATTCTTTGGTTGGCCCACCACATAAGCGGGTGGAACCAAAAGAGTGCCTGAGCGACAATCTGCACCCAGCCAATCCACAAATCGCGATGCTTGTGGTGAATCAGTTCGTGAAGAAGGACTGTTCGGAGTTGGTCCTCCGCCAGCTCATCGATCATCGTTTGTGGCAAGATGATCTTCGGGCGAACCACGCCGAGTAGCAGCGGACTAGAACACTCCGCTGTGCCATAAAGTCCAGGCGTTTGGCGGAGATTCAGTTCGAGCGCCAATTGCTCTAAAACCACTCGTGCGGGGCCTTCATCAATGCTTTTTTCCGCTGTTACCCGGCGAACTAAGGACAGGTACCGACCGACGATCGTTACGACAAACACCATCGCCCCGGCGAACCAAACGAGGACCAGCCCTGTTGGGACCGAAGGCATCCGAGGTGGAAGGGGTTGCACGGGTTGTTCCCTAAGACGGGGCATCGCCTCTGCCGACGGAGGCGAGAATGGAGGCAGAATGGTGGGCGCTTCACTCACCTGAGCGAGGGGGGCTGAAAGGCGTTCCTCGAACGACGTAATCGCTGCAAAATTACCCAAACTCCAGGAAGCCGTAAGAGCTGGTGGCATAAACACCTTCACCAACACCAAGAGCCAAAGGGCATGTCGCAAACGGGGCGAATTATTTCGTAATGCCCAACTGGCGAGAGCAACAAGGCCAACGAACAGGGCCAATTGCCAACTGGCCATCGTGATCCAATGGAAGCAGGACTCAAAAAAGTGATCGAGCTGGTTCATGATTGACCTCCTTGGCGATTCTTCTTTTCTGCCGAGGATGCACGACGTTTTTTATCCAGTTGCTTTTTAAGCGATCGGATTTCTTCGTCCGAGAGATCGGCCTCGTCAATAAAATGAGCCAAGACCGGCGAGACCATTTCGCCCACCACTCGTCGGAAGAGGCCGCGCACCTCTTCACGGGTCATTTGCTCGCGTGCCACGGCAGGCCGGTAGAGATAGGAATTGCCAATCTGGTCGTAGGCGACCGCCTCCTTGGCTGCCAACCGTGAGAGGAGCGTCTTGACGGTCCGGTAGGCCCAGCCATGCCCTTTCGGCAAGGCGGCATAAACGTCACGGGCGGCAAGGGGGCCGTTCTCCCAAAGCACCTTCATTACCTCCCACTCAGCGGGAGCAAGGGTTGGGGGCGGCGGGTCAGGGGCAGGCATAGCGTGGGGCTCCGTAGAAACGGCCAAGCAACTTAGTTACGCCCAATAGACCACATGCGTAATCGTTTGTCAACAAGAAGAGTCTTTCCTCTAAAAACGGTCCATCCAGGATTTCCGTAGGTAGGCAGCCTACTGGCAAGGACTGCCCCGACTCGCCGATTTTCACGTGGGAGTGGAACTCGGCAAAGAACTTGTGGGGAATTGAAGGTTGGGCCCAACAGACACTGCCGTTAACCCGGTGGCCAGATAAGCGGCCGTCCGCCAAGAAGGTGAATGTGGAGGTGATCGACCGATTGGCCCCCTTCTTCACCGTCGTTGATGACAACGCGGTACCCTTTCTCCAAGCCTTGCTCTTGGGCCAATTTTCTTACGACCAGCATCAAATGGCCTATCAAGGCACGGTCTTCGTCCTCAAGCGTACGGACCGCTTGGATCGGTTTTTTGGGGATCACTAGCAAGTGGACCGGAGCCTGTGGGGCGATATCCTTGATGGCAAAGCATCGATCGTCTTCGTAGACAATGTCCGCGGGAATCTCACGAGAAGCGATTTTAGTGAACAGCGTTTCGCGTGGCATGCCTAGCTCCAAGGTGAAATGTTCCATCTCTAAGTGAGACTTTTCGACATCCGTTACAAGAGGCGCTCAGGCTTTCAAGAAAGGGTAAGCTTCGTTGGCGGATGCCGAGGTTGAATTGTTTGCGGCGGTGGCGGACAGCCCTGCCAGCAACTCGGCAACGATTCGGGCATACGCCTCACGGCTTTCAGGCAAGCCGTATCGACTTTTGGCTTGCAGGCCGCTCTGCCGAACGCCGGCAGGCTACGCGTAACATCATACGCCCTCAGAAGCTAAAAAAGTCGGGCCGACAGGATTCGAACCTGCGACCTTTTGACCCCCAGTCAAACGCGCTACCAAGCTGCGCC
>JAJRUA010000293.1 GCA_024278035.1 Planctomycetota bacterium
CCCCCATACTGATTCTCGAAAGCCGTTGCATCCATCACCGAATCATCAAAATCTTCTGCAAACAGGGTGTGACCAGGCTGGACCATCACTATTTGCGGCGTGTACGACGAGCCAAGGTCTTCTTTTGGCGTACTGGCTGTTTGTAAATAAAATACGTCCCCTGTGGTAGCATCGCCGATGTAGAGATCGTAGCCCCCTTTGCCACCCGAACGAGTACTGCTAAAGCCAAGCGTGTTATTATCTTGTAATCGGAAGGCATCGGAATCATCGGCCCCGCCCGATTGGTTGAAAGCGGCACTTGTCGAGAGCCCTGTCTCAAGGTCTGCAAGGTAAATATCATCATCAAAAGCACCAAGACTCGACCACCGGGTATAAGCAATGGTCTTCTCGTCTAAAAACGACGGGAAGTAGTCTTGAAGCCCTGGCGTAGTAGCGACCGGGATCGCCGGCCCTACGGAGCCGCCCGGCAGGAACTCTCGTCGATAAACGTCGGCTGTCGTGCCGCCACTCGTCCAGTAGGTGATTCCTTGCCCATTGGGCGAAATCTTGGGCCCCGAGACTTCAACTCCCGAGGGAAATAGTTGGGACGATTGATAGGTGGCCAAATCGATCGACCAGAGATCGCCATAGTCTTTCTTGTAAATTACTGTGGCGTCGTCGGGTCCAAAGACAGCATCTTCGTCGATCGACGATCCTAAACGGGCGGCGACGGAAAGATTGGTCAGCTTTCCTTTCGTGAAATCGTATTCGTACACATCAAGGAACTCGGTCCAATTGGAACCGTAGCTGGGCCCTCGGGGAATGCCCATGAACACGATCTTCGTGCCATCGGCCGAGTAATTCGGGTTGATGGCATGTTGAACGTACTTGGTAATGACCCCAATCGAAGAGACCGAATCATTTGCAAAGTCGTACAAACGAATCTCGCCATCCAATGCACCGTAGCTCGTATAATTGTGGTAGGCGATTCCCCCCGCAGAGGGAACGACTGGTTGTGCTTGCGCAATAGACGACATCGTCAGCAGGCAAAGAGCCATTGCTGACTTGCACGTTCTGCGAAGACGAGTCGGAGGGGGGCAGGAAGCCACTATCGGGCAGCCTCAATATACGAGTATGGGGGGCTTGACAGGTAAGAAGGGGGAATATTCTTTAGTACACACCTCAAGCGGGTGGAACAAAATAAACTTCCGACGAAGTTAATTTACTTCCCCTCTGTTACGTGTGCCCATCCCATTGAACACAACAACATCAATATCAAAATTAACGGAACGAATCGACCCATCGGCAAACACCGCATTGATAATCCCCGCGTGAGCCGATCCAAAATAGACCAGAGGAACCGCTCCTGGGCCGAGAAAACTATCATTGGCAACATCAAATCCTTGTGAATCGTTATCACTAATGGGAGGAAAGCAAGTGGAGCGCATAGTGTCGGGGTCCCAGCCATCTGTCCAACCACGATCATCGGCGGGGCCACCGCCAGCGTACAAATCCGAACGGACGTATTTTTCACTCAATACCAAGGTCTTGCTCGTCCCATCTGTAATCTGCGCTATACGAACTGGGTTAGGAACACCCTCAATAAAAGAACCATTGTTGGGGTTACTAGGGTCTGCCGCTGTTCTCCAAGGCGTGCGAACAATGGTTCCGTCCCAATGCTTGTTTGCCTGAGGGGTATTCCCGTCTCCCGACTGCCCTACGCCACCAAAGGACTGCAAGTTTTGTGCGTATGCGCCTACCCCGATATTCAAAGAGTTCCGAGGATCGAAGACCAGCCACTCTTGCTGCGGACCGGGCGTTGTACAGGGAGTGGCAGCGGCGTAGTCGGTCAACGCCACCGACCCAAAACCGTAGGGATCAACAAACGTAACTCCTCGGCGTGAGGGGCAGACATAAAGCGGGACCGCCGCCTGCTGAAGCTGCGCCGTTGTTACTATGTTCTGAAGAGCCCCCTCTTCTAGGTAGGGGAGTATCTGGTAAGCCCAACCCAGCCCCTGCTTCCTTGGACCAAACGGCTTCCCCCCCACGACAAAATTTTCGATTTGGGGAAAGTAACCATCTCCTCCTGTAGGAAATACCCCAAGAGCACTCTCAAAATTAAGCAAGGACAAGCCCATTTGTCTAAGCTTATTCTTGCACTCGGTTCGCCTTGCCGCTTCACGCGCTGCTTGGACCGCAGGCAGTAAAAGCGCTACAAGGATGCCAATAATGGCAATCACTACCAAAAGTTCCACAAGAGTGAAGCCAGCGAGATCCGAAGGCATATCTCGCCTACGCTTCGCTGGAGAATAAAGGACCATTCCAGGGCTCCGTTCTGCGATTTACGAGCAAACGATCAAGGACTAAGACAAGGACGAGCCGATCAACGGCCCGATCTCCGAACGGCAAAGCTTACCGTACAAAGAAGCAACATCAGGGCCGTTGAGGGCTCGGGAACGCTTGTAGCAACACTTGCTGTGTTTCCAAAGTTGGCTACCCAGGTGTCGTAACCAGCCACCGAGTTATCGGGACTGTTACCGTCCCGCCATACCGTGTAATCGGCAGCATCAACCGTGCCGTTCCCGTTGTAGTCGCCAATCACGCCTGGAGTCGCCCCCACGGTAAGCGTATAGTCGGCTGCTCCAGAGGAGCCGGTAACCGTGAAGAAGTCCGTCATGACCGCCGAGGTAAGGCCACTCTGGCCGTTTGCCTGCAAGAGACCCAAGTCCCACATTTCTTGGTAGCTCATGGCATTCCATTCATAGCCAATGGGATTGCCCGGATTTAGGGGATCATCAGCTGTGTTGTAGGTGGGCATCACCATGCCATCAGCACCCACCCTCATCGTACCAGTGCTGCCAGTGAAGTTGATCGAAAAATCAAGAGCGGTTGTCCCTCCCCAAGTGGGATCATTCGAGGGATCGATAATGAAGATACTAGGATTGGCAAACGGCAAAAGAGTGACAGGATCAATAGCAGGAGACAAGTCAAGCGTACCCCCATCAACTGTGATGGCAACGGTGACATTATCCGCCGTATTTTCCCAGTTTCCTACCCAAACTTCGCCGCGGTGCTCTAGGAGTCCCCCCGCCGAGATCGAAATGTTGGTCGCCTGGCCGGCAACCGCATTGGCTCCGCCAAGGTACAGAACTCCGCCACCCGTTCGGCTGAATGCTCCGCCATCGAGCGTTAGGCTTCCGTTAATGTTTGACCAAGAATTAGAACCCAGCGGATATTCCCAAGTGCCACCGCTGTTGATTGTTAAATCACTTCCTGAACCGATTTCAAAGTCACCAGCTCCACCCCCACCTAGAAATCCAGTGTAGGTCGCTGTGCCCGAGTTAATAATGGCATCATCGGTCCCATCCAACACGGGAGTTGGTCCAGGACTCCAAAAGCTCGGGTTTGCCCAATCTCCTGTTCCATTCCAAGTTTGCACAGCCGCTAAGCTCGGGCTTGCAGAGCAAGCCGTCAGGACAAAAACGACACAGAAAGATGTTGGGAACCACTGTTGCTTGATGCGTCTCATTGAGACCAACCTCCGAATGATTGACGAGGAAAAGGGAGTTCCATCGATGAAAAGTCAAGGGGTATCAAGTCGATTGCCACCCCTCTATGCACACTCCTTCACGCAAGCAACGCTCTTTTGCCGCGTGTCTTATGCAACTATAACCACAAAGGCTTATAAAGTCAAAGGCTTTGAATAAAAAACTTGTCGGTGCTGATCGCGACTGTTTTTCCAGGGTTTTTATGGCTTTTCGGAGTGTTTCGCAGCTCCTTTCAGCCTCGAATGGAAGTTGCCTTGCGAAAATTTCGGTCAGGCACGAGGGCAACGACCTAGCAGCTTCAACGAATTCCAGCAAAGGCGGAGATGCTATTCGCCCCATGGAGAGTTGTGCGAAGTGAGTCGACGGGCATGGCCGTTATCGAGACAACCGCGCTAGCCACGGCACCTTGCAACGTCGTCTTGGCTGCTAACTGAAGTGATCCGGTATCGAAGATCGCTGAAAGCGTTTGACGGCGGGTTTTTTCGAGAAGCTGATCAAAGAGGCCTGGCACATGATGGAACATCCGGCCTTGCAGATAGATGCACTGCGGATTGTAGAATCCAAAAACTTGAGCTAATGCCATCGAGAGGTGATCGGTTAGAAGTTCAATCGAGGAGAGAACCCCTGCGTCCCCTTGCTCGGCTAAATCAACCAATTCGTCAAACGAAAGCTTTCGTTCTTTTTTCTCCGAAGCGGTACTTAGCAAGCCCCAATCGCTCGCAACAGTTTCAAGGCATCCTTTTTTTCCGCAAGTACAGGGTCGATCTCCAGCTACTTTGGGCCCGTGGGCGATTTCTCCCGTATAGCCATGCCCTCCAATGAAAAGATTGCCATTGAACATAATACCGACACCAAGCCCCGAACTTCCGTCCAAGACGCAATAAGTGCTGTAGTCGGAGGCGTCGTCGTAAAGGAACTCTGCTAGGCAAAGAGCATGGACATCACGCACCATAGCGCATTCGATCCCCAGCGTTTCGGAAAGATCGCTACCAACGGATTGACCGTCTAGCCAAGGAAGACCAGCGCTCACTCGAACTTGTGACTCTCGGTAATCAACGAGGCCAGCGACGCTCACTGCTGCGCAGAGAAATGAGCCGCCAAGTTGCTCGGAAAGCGAGTTCTTGTGTTCGGTGACCGTTTTTAAGAGTTCTTCATAGCTTGCGGGCGGGGGGAACCTAAGTAAAGTATCCTCTCGAAAAGAGCCATCAAAACCGGCTGCCACGATCTCGCATTTTGTGACACCAACAGCAATACCAAGAACGGTGGAGCGGCTCGTTGAAATTCGGACACACTTCGCCGGCCGGCCTCTGCCCGACGGCGCTCGCTCTGTCTCCTCTAGTAGCCCGCGTTCAAGCAAGGAAGCCACGGCTTTTGCCGCCGTGGGAAAGGTCACCCCCGAAATTCCAGAAAGCTCTGAGCGTGTAAGCTCTCCCTCACGCTGAATCGCGTGTAGCACCGTCACCTCATTGAGGTGGCTTAGCAGCTCCGGTTGCAAAAGAGAAGTAGAATTTCCGCTTTTCCAGTTAGCGCCGCCATTTTTTTTTGCCGTCATATTCGTCGTTTCAATCGTTCGAAATGTACTCATTCTCCCAGGCACCATCTTCCTGTTACAAGTGCTCCAGGTCAAGCACCGGGGCTCAGAAGAATGCGTTTATTGACGCCTGTGCAAGGAAATTTCCTTACAAGACCTGATACGGAACTCCTCGCACTTTCGTCTAGCTAGCAATGCGAAGTTTTGAAATACGCTCTCGGGAGGATGGAAGGGTTTTTTCAGGGACGACTACTTAGGGCGTTCAAGCAGCCCAAATATCGAGCTATGCAGTCGTAATTCCCCGTTTCTCCCCCGGCCAATCATCGAACGAAAATAGGCCGCCGGCTTCAACACCGGATCGACTTCACGCAAAGCTCCACGATCCGTCACCAACAGGCAGAGCGCCGCCCCCGTCCGCCCCAGCAAATCACAAGCCTCACCCCAACTCGCTTGCGAAATGCCAAGCTCCGACCGAACGCGATAAGCCGCTTCCACCAAATCGGGCCACCCTGCTCCCTCCGGCAAATGGGCCGCCAGTCGCTCACTGGCCGCTTCGACTGCCATACCGAGTTTCACATGCGGCAACCCCGAGCTGGTAATCGGATCAGGTAGCACCGTCGGTTCCGCTACGCATTCCTGAAAGCAATCGTCCGAAGGACCACTGTTTGTATTTGATTTATCAAATGATTCCTGAGTGGTAGATTTGTAGTGGGCGAACACAGGTTCGCTCTTGCATGAACTTTTGCTTGTTCTTTGAGCCACAGAAGCCCGCTGAGAAGGTTTTGCCATTTCGAGGCGTTCTGCTCCGATGTGGAACCAGAACGCATTGTTGAAAGTTGTTGAAACCATTGCTTTCGACTTATGCCGGGTTTATGCCCTGGCAGCCGATGCAGCCGATCTTTGATAAAAAAAATTTTCCTGGGGGAAGATAAATCCGCCACCACCAAACATTTTTTTCCTCTGTTTTTAGCTGGATCGCGTAAATTTTCTCGTCATCAAATACACTTAATTTCCCTACTTCCGCGCGTAGCTGCCGAACTTCCTCACGTAACGGCACCACCTCGCTTCCCAGTTGCCATAACGCAACACTCATCGCAACGACCGTCGTCAACAACAAAAGCGTGAGCAGCGAAAAGCGTGGGCGGGGAAGTGGCATCGTATTCGTCCTTGGCGTCTTTAAGAAAATCTTTGGGCATGTTTTTGTAGGCTTGCGTAGTTGATAGGCCTTGCTGAACAATCTTTATAAACGCCGCGTATATCGCTCTAGGACGGAGTCCCTTTTCCTTTGAGACGGAGCGAACCGATGGTGAAAGCAGCTAGCAAGCCGAAGAAGACGTACAAGGTAACCAATTGGAAGGATTATAACAGGTCGTTGGTCAACCGGGGCGACATCACGTTCTGGTTCAACGAAGAAGTGATCGACAGTTGGGAGCATGAGAACGCCGAAAAGAAAGTAGGGCGTCCTTTTGTTTATAGCGACCTAGCCATCGAAACGCTGCTTACAATTCGTGAGTTTTTCCAGCTTCCCTATCGCCAAACCGAAGGGTTGGGCCGGGCGCTTGCCAAGCTGATGGGAGCCCATATCGCGATCCCTCATCACACAAGTCTTGTAAAAAGAGCGGCTAATCTGGATGTTTCCATTACCCTTGAAAAGCTAACGGGGCCGATTGATGTGATCGTTGATAGCACGGGCCTAAAGGTCTATGGCGAAGGAGAGTGGAAGACGAGACAGCATGGTGTAAGCAAGCGTCGCACATGGCGTAAGGTTCACCTGGCCGTCGATCCGGCCAC
>JAJRUA010000294.1 GCA_024278035.1 Planctomycetota bacterium
CTACGGACGCATTTGCTACGGCTTGTTGATAGGGCAGGGCTCAAGCGATGGCCCCGCATTTGGCACGCCTTGCGAGCGAGCCGTGCGACTGACTTGGCCGACCGGTTCCCGAGCCATACCGCGGCGGAGTGGTTGGGCCATACGGAAGAGATTGCCAATCGGAACTACCGAAGCGTGACCGCGGAGCATTTGGCACAAGCCCAACGGGGTGATTCCACCAAGGCGTTCGAGCAAAGTGGCACAGGGGGTGGCACAGCAGGCCATCGCAACGACAAGAAACCTACACAAACCGGTGTGTTTCCAGGTGGTGACTTTCCCGAGAAAAGCGAAGAATGCCGCATAAAAACAGCGTTTAGAGTACCCCGTAGGGGAGTCGAACCCCTGTCTCCGCCGTGAGAGGGCGGTGTCCTGGGCCACTAGACGAACGGGGCAGTGGCTTGAGCCCTGTAGTATCTGTTCTGAAGAGCTTAGAAGCAAGGGGGGCGATGGCGAGCGGTGTGAGCGTTAGCCCGCCGATACTGAGGGGACAAAGCAAGTATCGGGGGACTTACGTCCCGCCGCTTGCCGACCTCAACTTGTAATCCCCTGCGTCAGCGTCATGAACGCCGTCTCTAGGTTGATCTCTTCTTCTTTGAGCAATGTCAAACCATGGCCGCCGTCGAAGAGGGCTTGGGCGATCTGGCTGGTGGCGCTGTCAGTGACGCTGTCAGGGGCGTCGGCGATCAGCGTGACGGTGAGCGTTTCGTTCTCTTGCTTCGTGCTCTTTTCCACCTTCTCGACCGACGAAAGGCCTTCGAGCAGCGTCGCCGCCCCTGCCGGGTCTTTTTTCACGCCGATTTGCAAAACCATCTGCTGACGGCATTGCCGCATCACGTCGGCCACGTCGGTGTTGACGATCAGTTCCCCCCGTTCGATGATGCCGATCTTGTTACAAATGTCGGCTAGCTCCGGAAGAATATGGCTCGAAACCATGATCGTCTTGCCCATATCGCGCAGCTCTTTGAGAAGGGCACGAATCTCGATCCGGGCCCGTGGATCGAGGCCGCTGGCCGGTTCGTCCAGAAGCAAGACCTGCGGGTCATGCAGTAGCACTCGGGCAAGGCCAAGCCGCTGGGTCATGCCCCGGCTGAGGCTTGTTACGAGGGCGTCTCGTTTGTAACCAAGATCGACCAGTTCAAGTACGTCGTTGCAAATTTTTCGACGCCCGGGGCCACGAATGCGATAGGCGGCAGCAAAGAACTCTAGGTACTCGATCACTTTCATGTCGTCGTACACGCCGAAGAAGTCGGGCATGTAGCCAATGGCCCGACGGATTTCTTTCGGCTGGGTGTAGATCGAATAGCCTGCGACAGACGCTTCACCCCAGGTCGGCTGCAGCAAGGTGGCAAGGATGCGCATGGTGGTCGTCTTACCGGCACCGTTGGGCCCGATGAAGCCGAAGACATCGCCCGCTTCGAGCTTGATGTGGATATCTCGGATGGCGAAGAGTTCGCCATACTTTTTGGTGAGGCCGTGGATTTCGATCATGAAATTAGTGGCAGTGGTTGTGAGTAGGGAGTTGCTAGGCGCTAGTTACAAGATGCCAACCGAAAACTAGCGCCAAGCAACTAGCGCCTAGCAACTTTCAAAACATATCGACAAAAAATCCAGTTCTTGCTCATCTCCGGATGCTCTTCTGACAAGCTCTTGCCGTCGCGAAGTAGTTCACTGTGGCTTTTACCTTTCTCTCCGCAACGGGCAAGCAAGATGGCTCGGCCTGCCGCCAGATGGTGTGTCAAATTGCAGTGCGACAAGTTGGTTCGTTGCCATTGTTGGTCGTTTGCTTCTTGAACGGCACCTGAATCAATCGACAGTAGCGGGAGTAACTGCTCGATTGTAAGGTGACGATGGCGGAGCTCGTTATAAGTCTCACCTTTCTTGATCGAACCTTTCAGCAAGGTGCGTAAGCGTAGCGGCGAGACCGATTCATCGACTACCGTCGTCTCGCCATCGCCGAGCGTTCCGAGCCGCCAGGCCCAGTCACCGTAAATCAAACGACAGTCGGTGAGCTTCACGCCGGTGTCGTTGGTGAGTTGCCCTTCGGCAAGGCCATCGCCGGTGGGCGAGAGATTGGCTTCGACGGTCCGCTTGGTGGTGCTGGCCCAACGGGAGAGGAGCGTCTTGGTGGACCAAACCTGCACAGGCAAGCCGCGAAGAGGAATCGCTCCGGCGGGTGAAAGCTGGGGTGTGGGATCGAGCACGTAGTCGGGCCGCCAGCCAAGCCGCGACGGTGCCGGCGACTGCATACCGCCCAATCCCCAACCGGTCTTGCCGAGCCAGGCGATTTGGTGGTCAGCGGCGGTAAGGTCTTCGCCACTGGGCCCACGGGCAGCAAGCGACAGGTTGTACCGATCAGCCCGAGGGCTAAACAGGTGGGTAATGAGTGTGCCTCGCAGGGGGCTGACCGGGCCGTCACCCGTTGAATCAATGTCGATCACTTCAATCTGATTAACGCGCAGTTCGCTTCCCTTGAGCCAATAAGCGGCGGCGTAGGCCCCGGCACTGGTCAGCAAAACCAACAACGGAAACGTGATCCACGTCGCTTCCATTCGGCCAATCACTCGTTTAACAAGAAAGTAATCTCCCGGGCCAATGATCAGCAGATAGCCAATCACTAGACCAACGATGGCCAGGAAGGGCGTCGTTCGGACATCGGTAAACGAGTTATCGAGCCGGTTGATCAAAGTACCAACGAAACCCGTGGCTTGGGCACCGTAGTACCGAGGCTGCGGAGGGGCGTTTCCCTTGCGCGGAAGATGGAGCAGCCGAGCCAGTAGTGCCGACCGACCGCTCCAAGGTGCGAGGGCAGGGGCGTCCAAGTCAAAGGCGACGAACGTTACTTCACCCAACCCAAGCGGCGAGCGGATGACCAACGGAAAATCCTTAGCGACACGGCCGTCGTACGCCTCGATACGTCCGGTGACGTTCTCCAGGCGACTGACGGTTAGCACACCCCCTTCCAGATCGATTGGCTTCTCCGCTTCGATCGTTTCAGGGTAGCGCTCAATCGCCTCCGTGCGCGGCAAGGATTCCAAGCCAGCCAACCTGCCCGGCAGCAAACGGGCAAACGGTCCCCCCTCTATTAGCAACTCGGCTCCAGCCGATCCGCAAGAAAGAACCAGCCGGCCGCCGTTGCGGACCCACTGTTCTAAAGCGACCAACCGGGGATCGTCTGCTGTCAGCCCTTGGTGCCAGCCCGACCGTCCGGCCACGAGCAGCACAACATCAAAGCTGTCGTAGCCTATTGCGTCGCGGGGTAGGGCGGCCAGCGAACCGATCGAGGCAATTTCCTGTGTCGAGGCGAGAAAGTTGGCTTCCTCACCCTCATCGCCCCAGCCAATGGTCCCGCCTGATAGACTCTGCGTATCGCCAATCGCCAGGGTAAGGTGTGTAGCGGGCGAGGCATTTGCGATCTCCAATGGTTCGTTCGAGCCCTTTATTCCGGGCACGCTGGCCCCCACCTGCACCACACGACGGTCAACGACTTGGTTGCCCACCATCAAACGTAGCTCGATCCCAGCATTGTCTTTGCCAATACGAGTATAGAGCAAGCTTTCCGAGGTTCGGCCCGGTTCGGTGCTCAGGGGCCGTCCGCCGGGTGGGGTAGTTGCTACGCCAATTGCATCGCTATCCGGGGCAATCGCCACGACGGTAACAGCAAGCGGCGCGGTCCCTCCTTCGACTTGCACCCGTAGCGGTGTCCAGCAGCCGAGCTTGTACTGTCCGCCGAGGCCCAATTCGACCCCAACAATTCGGGGCGGCTCAACCGCCACGGCCTGCCCTACGAGCAACAGCCCGAGAAAGACGAAGAGCATCGCATTGAGGGGGCGTGGGGGCATGGGCTCTATTGTGACTGGCTTGGAAAGCGGCGTCTATCCATATAAGCGAGCCGACGGCGCGCCTTTTTAAGGTGCAATTTACGGTTTTTCCGCATCGTCGCACTGGCAGGCGAGCTTTCCGCAGCCAGGGCAACCGGTACCATATTTTTCTTCGATCGCTTGCGTGAGATCCACCTCAGCGACGTTGGCAATGGTCACCAACCACGCCAGCACGTCAGCAAACTCGCCGCGTAGCTCTTCGGACGTTCCTTCTCGCAAAGCGGAAGCGAGTTCGCCCACCTCTTCGATGAGCCACATGAAGGTGCCATCCACCCCTCGGGCAACGTCCTTCTCATGGTACATGCCATGGATCAGTTTCTGGAAATCAGCAAGCGAAAGCGACATGGCAAAAGTGGGGGTGAATAAAAAATTGCGAGAGCCGTGTCGTCCTCGACCACGGCGAGATTCTTACGCACACCGTGGTCAGGGACGACACGGCTCTCAGCGTTAATTTGTTAATTCTTGCAGCACCGCCAGCCCGCGATCAAGTGTCCCCTTCGGTGCGGCATAACTGATCCGGAAGTGCGTATCACGACGACTAAAAATCGAGCCGGGGATCACCAGCAATTCTTTCTCTATCGCTTGGGCAACGAACTCGCTAGCGGTCCCTCTGCCGTCGGGCACCTTGGGGAAAACATAAAACGCTCCGCCCGGGTTAGCGACTTCGTAACCGGCGTCACGCAACCCTTTCGTAACATAGTCGCGACGCTCTCGGTACGAGTCAACGAGCGGCCCGATATCGACCCCTTGGGCAACGACCGCCGCTTGCTGCAAAGGATGCGGAGCGCAAACGAACGTGTACTGCTGAAGAGCTGTCATTTTATCGATAATCGCCGCTGGACCGTGAACCCAACCGATTCGCCAGCCTGTCATGCCGTAGGATTTGCTAAAACCATCGACCACGATCGTTTGGTCGTTCCACTTCGCAGGGCTTTTGAGTGGAGCATCGTAGCAAAACTCTCGGTAGATTTCGTCGGACAGGAGGGCAATACCATGCTTCGCGGCGAGTTCGGCCAGGCCTCGCACCTCATTTTCTGTCGCTACCACGCCGGTCGGGTTGCCGGGGCTGTTGAGCAAAATCAGCTTGGTCTTGGGCGTGATCGCTGCGGCAACTTTTTCCAAGTCGATCCGGAAATCAGGGTAGGTATCAATCACCACGGGTACGCCGCCCACCATCTCGGTGAGCGTCGGGTACATGACGAAGTAGGGATCGAACGAAATGACTTCGTCGCCCGGATCAACCAGGGTCCACATCGCCAAATTAAGGGCCCCGCTCGTACCGCTGGTGATGAGCAACTTACGGTCCGAGTGGCCCCGCTCGGTGTCGACTTTCGCTTGCAGTTGCTCCCGCAGCTCTGGTACGCCTTGTGTTAAGCTATAGCCATTTTTGTCATCGCGGATCGCCTCACACGCCGCCTCTTGGATCGCCGTGGGTACCGGAAAATCGGGCTGACCGATCGACAGGTTAATCGGATCGGCCAGCTTCGCCGCCAGTTCAAACACTTTGCGGATGCCCGAACTATCAAAGCGATCGGTCCGCTGAGCAAGCCAAGGGTGACGAGACATATCGTAGGTGAATTGCAGAAGGGGGAGGGGAAGGCGAGCGGGCAGGCGTCAGCCCCCCGATCTTCGCGAATTGAGGAAGGAATACCTAGCCGGGCCATCCTGGCACGGAGTATTAAGTTTCAACAGGAACGGCTTCAATCTCCCTAAGCGACTCTTGTTCCATCTTATCGACAGGTCGCTTTTGGGGCACTTGCACCAGTGCCACCATTGAGAGAATGCCGACGATGGCAACGATTTGCTGCGGGGTGATGGTCTCTTTATCCAGGAAGCCCCACATCAGGGCAACCACCGGCACGACGTAGGTCGTCATCCCGGCAAACAGCGGTCCATGGCTTTGGACAAGCCGAACAAACATCCAGATGCAGGCCCCCGTTCCCATCGCACCGAGCCAAAGCATTGCCGCCATCGCAACACCAAAGCCTTCGCGGAGGGGCGGAGGGCTGACGTCAAGCTTCGCTTGTAACGAAGGCATACCAACGAGCGGAAGAATCGCGATGGTGGCAACGGTCATGATCGCTAGAGCGAGCGGCGTTGCGTCGGCGTCCGATAGCTTACGGCCTAGCCAAGTGTTGCCGACGGCATAGCTCAGAGGCACGGTCACAGCGATCGCCAACATGCCGGGTGTGAGTCCGCGTAGGCTGCCATCGAACATCAAGAGAGCAATAAACACCAATCCGCCAATCACACCAACCAATTGACGAGGGGTTGGACGAATGCCGAGAAGCGGAATCGAAACTAAGATCGTCAACAGCGGTGTGAACGCCACGGTCATGCCGAAGAAACTATGACCGCAGTCTTCGTTGATTCGAGTCGCCTGGCTGATGAGCGCCGGCTGCGTGATGTAGGGGTAGGCATTGGAAACAACGCCAACAAAGATGACGCTCGGTAAGTCGCTCCAATGAAACCGCCGCCGCCGTTCAAACAAAAGCCAACAGGCACCCAAAAAGATCGTCGCTGAGATGAGTCTTCCTAAGCCGATCTCCATGGGCCCGAACCACTGGTTGGCTCGATCCATAAGGATAAAGTTCGAGCCAAAAAGAAGGCAGATCAGAGCGAATTGGAGATAAGCCATCAAAGACCAACGGCAGGGAGGCTGAAAACAGGGGACCCCGTATTGTACGCGATTTGCCAGTTTAGGCGAGCCGACCTGACAGACTCGGCCGAGCGGTGCGGGCGTAAGCCCTCAGAATAAGAGCAACGGCGATTCACGCGAAGCAGCAAGTATCGGGAAGCTGACGCTCCACCGCTCGCCTAGCGGACTCTTACGCGGAAGGTCAGCACGCCCCCTTCGCCCGCGGCGAGGGGGTTATCGAGGTCCCATTGCAAGATGAGCGAACCGGCGTCGTTACGCGTCGTCGAGAACTTTGCGTCGATCGAAGCCTTGGCCGATCCTTCGACGTAGGCGAACCGTGAGGTGAGATTGTCAACGATCGTCACTTCGTCCATCGGCGCGTCGCCAATATTATCCATGCGAAGCGTGAAGTCGATCTCATCGCCCGGATGAGCCGCATCGGTCGAAGCGAGTTTAACGATTCGTAACCGAGGGCAATTCGGCTCGTTGGTCTTGAAAAGAACGCCCGGGTGCATCGCGGAGAAGATGGCCGAGGCCCCTTGCCCGGAGATGGTGACCTGCACTTGTTGGTCGCCGCTCCAGGTGATCGCGGCCAGGGCATGGTTGGCAATGGCCGGTTCTTCGCTGCCGAGGATTTCTCCAAGGTGGACAAGCGATAAATTGGCGTAGGGCCCCACTAAGCCGCGCGTCTCAGCCACGGCCCGAAGCCGGACGGCTGCTCCCGCTTGTTGGCGACCACGGTAGAGGCTCGGTGGCAATTCGCCCGCCCGTTCGTGCAGTGCTACGTTTTGCAAACTGGTAGTGGGAGGTAAGGTCTTCTCCGCCTCGGCTGGCGAGAAGGTTTCGCCAATCGCATCGACAAAGAGCCTTTGCTCAGCCCCCATCGGATGCACCACTTTACGCACCGCTCCAAAACGCGGAGCGTAGATACAAACCCGAGTGCTCGGAGCGACTTTCCGCCGGCCATCGCGCGTCGAGTAAATGCCAACCGTGTCTTCTTGTTCGAGGCCCAATAGATCGTTGTCGCCCGTTACCCCGACGGGCGTGTGACGATCCTCGCCGTCGCACAGGTACTCATCCCGATTCCCGCTCCGCCGGACGGGCGCACAAGTCGCACAGCCCTCTTCGCAAGCGGGACAATCGTAGGCGATTTCCCGTCCCGAGGCGGGCTTCATCGCACTGCAAGAACACATCAACAGCGACGCCACGACGATCAGCCCACGACGAAACCAAACCGGCATGAGCGGTTCGGCCCGTAGCAATTCATTCGATGTTTTTTCAACTCGTAACATTTACTGCACGTCCCAAAACCATCTGGTACTTCGGTCTTTCTCGACCGCTGGATGCCTCCCGATAGGTTCTGGGATAGGCTCTCACTTGTTTATTACTTCGTTGTCTTCATGGGAAGCCAACTCAATCGGCGAAGCGAATTGCTGGCCGGTGTACGACGGGGCTCGTCCGCGGCTGCCGATACGCACAATGGCAATCGGCCGGCCCAGCTCGCCGGCTAAGATGAGCGGATCATCGCCCGCTCGGGCATCGAACCGCTGTTGGCCATTCTTCTCCTCAACGGGCAAAGCCGTTTGTGGGTCTTCGACGTAGACGACCTTCGTGACGAATGCCCCTTCGGCAGCAAGCCGTAGGTCGTCGAGGGTCAACTCGATCGGTACCGGAAACTCGTTTTCCTTGCCAGGTGGCGGAGAGAGCCGATCAATCAGCTCGACGCTTGGATAAACTTGCACGCCAGGAAATCCGGGTACACCTACCGCTTGAAATCGATAAACCGCGCCGATCCGCAGGCCAACTAACAAACGCTCTGCGTGGGGCGTTGAGTAACCCGCTCCGTTGGTTGCCGAAAGGGTGATTCCTTTCGGGCCCCTTAGCTCGACCGGTTGGATAGCTTGTGACAGTGAACTCAATCCTGACAAAGGTCCGCCTCTCAGCAGCCGTTGAGCACCAATCGCTCCCGGTGGCATCACACCGGCATGAAGCCAGTGCTGTTGTGATGCGGTTTGAGCCGAGAGCGTTGCGCTCGTCCCAAACATCACCAACATCGCCAATAACCTTTTGCCCAAGACCTGCCTCCTGCAAGACGGAGCCCGATAGAACGGGACCCGACAAGACGAGGCATGGCTGAAAGGGCGGACCATTGTCATGGATTTTACTACGTGTGACAGAATCTCTAGTTGCACGATCTCAGCCGCTTAGCTTTCAGCGGTCAGCTTGGTTTCCTCTCGGCTGACCGCTGACCGCTGACCGCTAAAAGCTATTTCAATAACATTCTTGGCAATCGCCACGGCCACCCAGGTTTTGTGCGGCACCGCGAACTCTGGCACCCACTTGGGCTGCGGCTCCCCGAACCGGATTGGGCACGGTTCCACCAATCGCTTGGAACGGAGCACGATGGACTTCATCGATCTTCACCTTGTTCACCGGGCGTGGGTAATTCATGCCAGGACGTTGCTTGACCGAGACCGTGACCTGCTTCGTCGGCGGTGGCAGGTTCACACGGGTCCGGTTCCGCATCACATGCCTCCGCAATCCGGCTGGCGAGCCAAGCGGGATGTGCGGCGGACCGGGCAAACCGATCGGCGTGCCGACGTGGGGCATTCCATACTGCTGTCCCATTCCGGCGATCATGTGCGGAGGCATGGCGTTCGGTGCGGAGCCCGCCGCAGGGGCACCCATAGGCAAACCGCTGCCACCGTAGCTTTCGTAACCGCCACCACCTTGGTAGCTCTCTTCGTATCCTCCACTGTAACCGTAGCTATCTCCCCCTTCCTGGTCGCAAGAATCGCAAGAGGCGGGAATCACGTTGCCATTACCGTAGCCACCCGCGGATTCAAGGTCTTTGTTACCCATCCGCAAGATGGCCAAGATCGAGCCCCGACGGTCTGCCTCGGAGACAGGGTCCACCCCCGGATCGAGCCGGGTGCTAACGAGCGTCTCAACCCCCGAGAGTGCCAGCTCTTGGAACTCGGGATCCGGCAAGTAGATGACTTTCGTCACGTAGTTGCCGCTGGTGACTTGGTCGAAATCTTCTTCGGTAAACTGCACCGGCACGGGAGCGTGTGCCAAGTAGGCATCGGTACGCGGCGTGACCGGAGCGATTTCCAGCGTGGGGTAAAGCGATACGCCTCCCCGTCCTGGAATGTTTTGTAGTTTGAGTCGGTAGATGGCCCCTTGAGGGAAGTCCTGTCGGCCCGGCACGTAGAGTGGCGACGAATCGAACGTCCCCGCACCGGAGACATCCCAACTGACTTGAAGTCCTTCTTCGCCAATGAAGGCGACTTGCGAAGTGGGGCCTGCTGCACCGGGGCCAGCCAAACAAGCGCCCCCTCCTTCCGTATACTGGCACTGCGAAGCGCCATAGGCGGGAGGCGTGCCTCCTGGTCCATAAGAGGCGGGCGAAGCGGGGGCCGTCCTTTGGTTTCCGACGGAAAGGACACCCGGTCCAGGGCCCCCGACGCCAGGGCCCGGGTGCATCAATTGCTGGGCAGGCGGCAGGTTGTAGGCCATCCGTCCACCGCAGCCAATGGCTGCCACGGACAACACAAGTAGTGACTTCATAAACAAGGTCTTAACACGCATCTCTTTCCCCCTCGGCGTGATCGACGCATTTCGATTGCGAGTGAATGCTCACCCACAATCCATGCGGCAGTCGGTTGTTTGGTTGCTTCTAGCTTTTATCTTGGCAGCGATTAGCGACAAAACGCGAACAACTGCCGTGGACGTTTCACCCGGCCCGCCCTAGACTCCTGCCGCTTGAGTGAATGTGAATCACACGGCATGTGCTAGCGGACGCCAGTGAGCGCCTTTGAATCCCTGCCTGTAGGTTCGGCCCCTGAGAACCGTATTCTTAGGCAAAACCCTCAAAACCTGCGTATGAAGAGCAACCGGCGCAAATTAACGGCAGCAATCACCCGAGGGATGGTATTCCTGGTAGTTGGCATGGGGGCCTTTTATGCCTTCGATACCGTGGATCGGCTGTTGCTTTCGCCAAGTGACAACAAGATGGTGGGGCCACTGCCGACGATCGATCCCCCCGTTCTGGCCCGTTCTGCTATCACCCCCAATCAAAAAAACGCGGGAGACCGCCGGGGCAACCCTTGGCTGACGCAATCGCTGGTGCAGCTCGAACAGCGCCAAAGCCTGACTGCCGAGGTGGTCCAGCTTGGCTGGGTGGGGGGCCGACTGGTCGAGACGCATGGCACCTACCGCCAAGTGGGCGGCGGAGCCAACCGACAGTTCTCGCTCCGCTTGCAGGGGCGTTTGGCCGATCGACCTGCCCGGCTTACGCAAGTCTCCGACAGCCGATTTTTGTGGACCGATCTCCGCTGGGGCGATTCGTCCGACGATCTGGATCGGTCCATCACCCGAGTGGATCTCCGCCGGCTGCGTCGCAATGAAAAGCAGAACGGCTCTGCTTCTTCGGATTCTTCGGACGGAGCCTCTCCCGATCCGGGCAGAGCGGTCGCTTCGTTCACGGCTCCCGGCAAATGGCTCCGCTTCGGCGGCTTGCCCCTCTTGCTAGCTTCGCTCAATGAAACGTTTGATTTTGGCCCTGCCCGAAAGATGCAACTACGGGGCGAACGCGTAGTGGCGATGGTCGGTCACTGGAACCCCGAGAAGCTCCGCCGTTTACTGAAAGAAGGGGAGCCAACGAACACAATTCCCGAAAGAGCCCCTCACCATGTGGTTGTCGCTCTGTCGCTTGAAACCTCTTTCCCGCTGATGGTTGAGTACCGCTCGGCAGACGATCCGATGTCCCAAGCTGGTTGGGCCGACGCCGAGCGGCTTCGCCCCAGCGGCAAGCCGATGCTCAAGCTGGATTTCTTACGCCCCGAGTTTGACATTCGGCTAGCAGAGAGCGAATTCCACTACACACGCCCCAGCGGCGTCGCCTGGCGGGACGACACGGCCCGCGAACTCCAAATCGCCGAACGCCGGCGTGAACAGGCGATGGTTGCCATCGCCCCAAGTCCTCTAAGACGTTAATCAATCGCGAGCCGACCGGAGCCGGGTTGGGGCGAGCCGCGAGCGCCGGTTTCCAGAGAGTACAGGGACCAGAGATAAAAAATCGTCAATTCAGCTTTTTTCTGAGCGAAAGTTTTGCTGCACTTTCAATCGCGGCAACCATGCCGCTCGTCTCAGCCAGCCCTTTCCAGGCAAGGTCGGGGGCCGTTCCGTGGGCGACACTCGTTCGCACGATTGGCAGACCGAGCGTGACGTTCACCGCCCCGTGCATTCCGAGCAACTTCAGGGCGATGTGCCCCTGGTCATGGAGCATCGCAACGACAATGTCGAACTCGCCGTTGGCGGCTCGCACCATCAGCGTATCGGCAGGCAGGGGGCCCGTGGCGTTGATCCCCGCTTCGAGAGCCCTCTCTACGCCGGGCCGAATAATGCGAGCCTCTTCGTCGCCAAAGAGCCCCTCTTCGCCCGCATGAGGATTGAGCGCCGCGACGCCAACCCTCGGTTGGCTTACGCCGTAAGCCTTCGCCGCATCGTGGGCGAGCTGGCATTTCTCAAAGACGCGATTGGGGGTTAAGGCATCGATCGCATCACGTACAGCCGTATGGAGCGTAACATGGACCACACCCAGGCCCGCCCGTGTCTTGGGAGCTAAGCGCTGGGGCAGGTAGAGCATCATCGCAAAGTCTTCTATGCCGCAAAGCTCAGCCAGCAGCTCGGTATGTCCCGGATAGTTTTGCCCTGCCGCATGAAGGGCCCCTTTGCTAATGGGTGCCGTCACGACGCCGTCGCAGCCACCGGAAAGGGCAAGTCGCGTCGCGGCGACAATCGCCTGATAAGCGGCCCGTCCCGCATTGGCATCCACTACGCCCGGCTTGAGGCCGCTCAGATCCTCCTTCCCACAACGGACAACGAGCATTTCTTCTTCGGACGTTTCCTGAAAGGGATCGACCTCGGCAGACACCTCACGCACCGAGGCGTCGGTGCCTCGTAGTTCGACAGCTCGCCGCATCGTTTCCGGATCGCCGTAAACAACCGGTCGGCCAGCCTGCCAGACCCGTTCGTCGCCCCAAACAGCGGCAATCACCTCGGGCCCAACACCGGTCGGATCGCCCATGGTGATCGCCAGTCGGGGGAGAGCGTCCCTGATTTTCGTAGCAGACATTCAGAAGGGCAGGGCAGGGGGGAAGGGGAAGTACCCGCAATTGAAACAAGTCCCAGCCGCGGGCGGAAGCCGCGGTTTCCAAAGGGCGGACCACGGCTTGGGCCTGCGGCTACCATCGAGGAAGTGTGGGGCTCTGTAATTCCCCTGGGTTGCCTCCCGAATAACCGCTACAGGCGGTCCCCCTCCCAGGCCAGGCAGGGTAAAACAGCTCGGCGAATTGGGGGGGATGGTCGTGACAGGCAGGCTTGGTTGACTATAGTAGAGGCTCCCACCCCACCGTTCACTGGTATTTTAGCCTCCCGTTTTCAGTTCTTTCCCCGGACCCCCCTTCCTATGGCCAAAGCAATGTCGTTCTTCGGCTTGGGCGTAGGAGCCTTGCTGGCACTGGTTTTCGGCCTCGATATGACGATCGGCATCCCGCTGGGGGGGGCCAATTCGATGATGGACATCGGCTTCTTGATCGGCGGCCTGATCCTGGCCTACATGAGCTGGGACGCCCTCAAAGCAGCAGGTTGAGAAAGGAACCGCAAGTCGCGAAAGAAACTTAGACCGGATTTGCGGGATCGAGCTTGTCCAACGTACCCATTGTCAACGGATCATTCTCGCAGCAGCAGGCGCCATTTTTTTGTTGCTATGGCCAACACCACGCACGGTTTTTTTCTTCCATTTGAGTTGGATTCCCAGTTCTTTTGCTTGGGTGTGACTCTGTTGGATAAATTCCTTTCCCCGTGCAAAGCGATGGGGGCCTTGAGCGTTGGCTTCTGAGGTCTTTTTCAGACTGCTGCTCTCCGTATCGGTGTCATCGGATCCAAGCAGCAACACCAATCGACGTTGAAGCACTTTCTCAAGTTGTGCCTCATCGACTTCCGTCCCCCCCAGGCCATAAGGGTACGCGACCTCTTGGGTTGGCATGGTGTACCAGCCCGAATTAGCCGCGATGGCTAACTTGTATCTCGCATCGGGCATAAACAACACGAAACGATGCACAAATTGACCGCCCGCAGAGTGGCCGTAAATAGAGTACCTTTCTGCTCCCAGCTTGTTGTCCTGAATCACGCGATCAAAGATACGTTCAATCGCAGTAAACGTCCATTTGGCTGGATCTCGACGATGCCCCTTATCGGAATACATGAAGCCACGATTATAGTGCCGGCTATTGCCGTAAAACTGCTTGGAAAACTCCGGCACAAGCAGCAAGAAGCCATGCGTTTCAGAGTGCTTGATCCATTGGTCTCGATATTTTTTGCCGTTTCGCTTCATGCCGTGCATGACAAAGTGAATCGGTCCACTTGAACGAAATTTTTTCGGGCGATAATAAAAAACACGGATTGGTCGGTCGGGATTGCCTCGCGGATCGACAAACGCAAACTCCCCTGGTCCAACGTTTAAAGGTTCTCCTGAGCAAGGAGTGACCGACAGAAAGAAAAGCAGATAGAGAATATATTGCATGCGGTTCTCATGCTGTTAGAGGAGTGTACTGCGTGAGCAAGATATAGGAAGCATTTTATCTGCTCGCGCGAGCAAAGCGATAGAGCAGGGCCCAACGAAAGGCCAATTTTAGCCTGTCGATCGCAAACCCCAGGTAAAATTGCTGGCGCATACATCAAAAGCATCTTCCTTTACTGCCCCCTTATCTCAGAAAGAAAATCGTCCTCATACTTGAGCCGTTTTGCGATTATTACAACCGGTTTGCCGTAGACTGGGACGCCGTAGGCGGGGGCCAAGAGCAGCGTTGCCGAATTGTTACCTTTGGGGCGAAGCTCTTTACGCAGCTTGGCCGGGTCGAGAGAGACGCCGCGGCATTTGATTTCTAATTGGCCGATGTTGCGTTGGGCTAGATAAGCGGCAAGGCGTTTACGATCGAACGGCAAGACCTCTTCCACCTCAAACGCCGCAAGCAACGGGTCGCTAACGGGCCGGTCGCCCGTTAGGTAGGCGACTGGCGAGAAAGAAGCGAGGCTGTGCCTCTCGGCTTGGGCCCCCACCAGCCGAGCGGCAATCACCGCAGGGTCGGGCTCGTAGACGTAGCGAAGGATCGAATCGGCCATCGGGATAGGCATCTCAGCCACACCGCACAGGGTGGCGGGCTTGGAGTCCACAAAAACCCGTGTCGCGCGGCGTTTGCCACGATCCTGGGCCAAAGGCCCGCACCAAGCAACAAGCTGGCGACATTCGCCGCCACGGCTGATCCATTCAAGTTCGCACTCGGCTTGCCATGACTCGGGTAATTGAGCGGCGGGGGCCAGCTTGATGGCCGCCGCTGCGGTTTGCTCACGCCAGGCATCCAGTTCTCTCAGCGAGGGCTCATGCTGATCGGGCTGGGTACTGCGACGCCCCCCGGCGCGCCGATCGGGATCGGCGTGCCAAGCGTCGCAGTTTTCGATCGTCGCTTCGTCGGCGGTCGCACAACAGACCGTCGCCGGCGTAGCATTTCGCTCAGCAAAATGGGCAAGAACTGCGTCACGATCGATTCCCGAAACCTCCAAGCCCGCGTTGACCAACCCTAACAAATCCCCCCCCACACCGGTGCAAACATCGAGTAGGCGATCCTCCTTGGTAAAACGCCTCGCTTTGTAGTGAGCCACCCATTCGTCGGTCGCTTGTTCCAAGCCCTTGCGAGTAAAAAACATCCGTTCGGCATGACGAAACTTTGCCGTGGCACGCCGGCGAAGTTCCACTTGCTCAACGATGGCCGCGGCTTGCTCCGCTGAGAGCGTTTTGCGCAGCCGGGCGATCAGGCGCGGTGTTGCCTGGGCGGAAGCGTGTTCTTGGAGCCACTCCGCGGCAACCGCGCCGGTGAGCCATTCCGCCGTTTCAAGAGTGAGGGGCATGGAGAGAGAACAGGGTCGTACGGTTTGGGTAAGGCGTAGGTGCTGTGGGTACTGCAAGAGGTGCTAGCGGTTGGCGGGAGCCATCGGTTCTTCGATGCCGAAGGGATAAAGGAACGTTTCTGCCGACCTTCCTCTCTCCATAGTCACCCCATGCTACCACGTTCGCTACTGCTCGCAGGTATGCTCGGCACCGCCGTGGGGGTTCCTTATGCCGTATCCAACGCTCCCGACGGCTGGCAGGAGCAACTGCAAAGCGGCTGGAGCCATTGGAGCCAGCCGGCGCAAGGCCCCGCGGAGACACCTTTTTCGCTTGGCTCGCTCACGGCTCCCAACGCTGCCTCCCCAACTGGCCCCGGCAGCCATCTTTACCGAAGCCTCGCTCCCCTCGAAGGGGTTTACGGTCGTTCGCTCGCTGAGCTGCTCAACTGGAACCTCACCAAAGATTGGGTTTACCGCAACTGGGACCGCAAGTCGACCGGCTTGGCCGATCCCAAGCTCTTTGGCATTCGGGTGCCGGTCGTCACGGGTGGAGCGATGACCGACGTTGCCGGTTCGCTCTCTTATTACTTCGACGCCCAGGGAGTTTTGCAGCGGATACGCCTTCATGGCCGAACGGCCGACACGACCCAACTTGTGCGGCTTGCTATCGATCGGTTTGGAATGAGTCGGCGGACGAGCCCCTCGCCGGGCGACCAGCTTTTTCAGGCCGTCGAGAAGAACCATCTCCGCTCTGAGTTGCGTACTCGCCCAGAAGCCGTGCTATGGGGGACAACACCTCACAGTAGCTTTGTCGTTGATTGGGAGGTCAACCGACCCGGGTCGAATAACTGGGTA
>JAJRUA010000295.1 GCA_024278035.1 Planctomycetota bacterium
ACAAAGCAATTAGCGATTCCTACTGGCCGTCGATTGCCATTTTCATCGTCCGCGTAGGCGAGCAAGACAAGCGTTGTCGGATGGGCACGCATCGCTGGAACAAGCCGCTCCAGAACATCCGCCGAGAGCGGCTGGCCGTTGCCCATCGGGTCGCTGGCGTAGGCATCGACCATCGCAACAATGTCTGCCGCGTGCTCCGGCAAAGCGAGATTCGCTTCAATGATTTGGATTTCAGTGATCAAGAAGGGGGACCGCCCAGAACCGGTAAACAGCGGCTAAAATAGAGGGAAAACGAACATAACAGAGATTATCGGACGTTGAGGCGGGCCTTCGGGGAGTTCTTCGGTCGGTGCTGAGCGTTCTTTTACTCTTCCCCGCCATCAATGAACTGACCCATACAGCGGAACTTCTCGTAACGTTCAGCGAGGAGTTCTTCGGTCGGTTTACTGGAGAGTTCGCGTAGCTGCTTCGACAAGTAGAGCTTCAGTCGCGACGCCATTTGGTAATGGTCGCGATGGGCGCCGCCTAGCGGCTCTTCGATGACGTCATCGATCACTCCCATCTCTTTCAATCGGCCCGACGTGAGCCGCAGTGCCCGTGCCGCTCGATCGGCAAAGTCGTGGCTCTTCCAAAGAATGCCGGCACATCCTTCGGGGCTGATAACGGAGTAATAAGCATGTTGGAGCACCGCAATGCGATCGCCGACACCGATCCCCAACGCTCCGCCTGAGCCTCCTTCGCCAATCACAACGCAGATGATCGGCGTCGGAAGCCGCGACATTTCGAGCATGCTTTCGGCAATCACCAAGGCTTGGCCCCGCTCCTCGGCACCGATACCCGGATAAGCGCCCGGCGTATCGATCAGGCAGACGATTGGCATTCCGTATTTGGCTGCCAACTGCATTTTTCGCATCGCTTTGCGATAACCTTCCGGATGGGCACAGCCGAAGTAGCATTCGGTCCGTTCCTTGAACGTTTTTCCTTTGTGGTGACCAACGACCATGACTTTGGTGCCATCGAGCTTGGCAAAGCCTGTTCGCAAGGCACGGTCGTCACCATAAAATCGGTCCCCATGGAGTTCAACAAACTCGTCGAAGACCAGCTCTTGATAATCGGTGAACTTGGGCCGTTCTTGCAGGCGGGCGACGCGTACGGTGTCCCACGGATCTAGATCGGTGTAAACCTCGCGCATCACGTCAGCAAGCTGGCGTTTCATCGCGCGCAGCTCGTCATGCTGTTCGGGCGTTTTTTCCTCAACCAAACTGAGCTCTTGAAGGCGATCTTCAAGTTCATAAATCGGTTGTTCAAACTCAAGCTGTAGCGATGCGGTAGACATAGAAAGAGTGGGCAGTGGGAGTGGGCAGTAAAACACACGTCAGCGTGTGAGCCGGTCCGTCCCCGGCTCGCTTCTCAGCGTTCGACTCATCCTTCTTCAGTTTCAGTGGCACTCGGCTCAGGCTTCTTAGGTGGTGAATAAAACAGGGGTTCGCTCCTGATTTTCATCATCACCTCTTTCATCGACTGCGGCCGATCGTCTCGCTTCTTGGCAAGCATCTTTTGCACGTAGGCTGAAAAATCAGGATGGATGTTCGGATCCGCCACGGTTAGCGACGGCGGTTTGCTCTTTATGTGGCGTTGTAATAGTTCTTGTGGGCTGTTGGCCGTGAAAGGCATTTTGCCTGACATCAGTTCATGGATCATGCATCCGAAGCTGTAGATATCGTCACGCGGATCGACCCCCTGACCTCGGATTTGCTCCGGAGCCATGAAGCTGTAAGTGCCTTGCACTTTGGTTTTTGAGCCGAACAACTTACCGAGCCCCCCCGTCGCTTTTGCGGCAATCGTGAAGTCGATCAGCCGCACTTCGTTCTCGTCGTTCATCAAGTAATTGTCCGGCTTGATGTCGCGATGGACCCACCCTTTGTCGTGCATGTGAGCCAGCCCAGCCGCCGCGTTGGTAAGCACTTCCTTCAGACGCCATTGCAATGCCCCTAGATCAGCAGTGATTTGCTGCTTGAGGTTCGGCGTCTTGAAGAACTCCATTACCAGCCACGCTCCGTTGGGCCCTGTGCCGAAGTCGAAGGTATCGATGACTTGCGGATGATCGAGCGACTTGCCGACGGCGTATTCATGCTTTAATTCGGCCACCGCTTGGCGACTGTATTTGCTGCTGTCTTTCGGAAGCCATTTGACCGCCAGCACTTCATTCCCAGTCACCGGCCGGACCGCCCATATCTCGAACACGGCACCCGCCCGAATGAGGTGGTACATCCGGTAGTTGCCGAGGATTTCGTTTTTACTCGCCACGCGCGCTGTTTACCGTAATGAATGGGGGTACGATTCTGGTCAGAAGTTCGTTTTTTGACAGGTTGCTTGACCGTCGGTTGATGGGGTTACAGTTTATCTAACCGGCAGGACCGCCGAAAGAGCGGTGAGGCCGAGCTTTGCCAAGAAATAAGCTAAGTTTTACCGATAGGCCCCCGATTCCGGCGGCCCCGAACTTGCTAAAGGTCACCTGCTATGCCCCCCTCCCAACCGCCCGTTGCCGCTGTACCCGCTTCCGCTGTACCGGTTGCTCCCAAGCCCGTTGTCGGGAAGCCTGTTGCAGGGAAGCCGGCTTCTGCCGCTTCTATCGGGGGGCTGACGCCCGCCCGCTCGCCTTCCGTCGCTTTGGCAAAGCCCGCTGTTGCGGTCAGCCCGACGGCCACAAAAAGGCCGGCCCCCGCCCCCTCCCCTGCCCCGCGTCGGGCCGCTTCCCCCCCTGCCCTGTCCACCACAGCCCTGTCCTCTACCCCCCTGCCCTCCAGCGTGTCGGCTACGGACTCGGCGCCAAAATCCATGGCCAACTCGTGGGAACAATTTTTCCTCAATTGGCCTGAGGGAATCCCTCAGCGTGGCATCATCGTGAACCAACTCGGCGAACAGATTCCGTTCAAGGCGTTCATGATTCGCGACGATATGGTCCTGCTCGAACGAACCAACCCGGACACCCTGGGCGCCAGGTTCTTGATCTCTCCCTTCAGCGAGATCGGCTTAGTAAAATTGACCGACCCGATCAAGCAAGCCACGTTCGAGGCGGCCGGCTACAAGGGAACGCTCTCGATGTGAATTGCTAACAGGTGCAGCAATAGACGCTAGCGGGGGACGGCTAGCAACCATAAAATTA
>JAJRUA010000296.1 GCA_024278035.1 Planctomycetota bacterium
GGGTCTCAAGCTTTCGCGACGTGCCAATGCCGTCAGCTCGCTCCACGGCCATGTATCACGCCGCATGTGGGCCCATCTCTGGCCCTGGCGTGTCGAAGAAGAAATCCCCATTGGCCATATTACCAACGGTGTTCATGTCCCCAGCTGGCTCGCTTACCCCATGCAGTCGCTGTACGACAAATACCTCGGTGCCGGCTGGCAACAAACCATGGGCGACGCCGCCGTTTGGCAGAAAATTTACGACGTCGACCCAGGCGAGCTTTGGGAAACCCACAACGCACTCAAAAGCCGGCTGCTCGAGTTTGTCCGCCGTCGCATGAGCCGCCAATGCCGATTCCGCAACGAAGACGAAAGCTCGATCGAAGCGGCGCGAAACGTACTCGACCCCTCGGCGCTAACCATTGGCTTCGCCCGCCGGTTCGCCACTTACAAACGGGCCGACCTGTTCCTAAGAAACATCGATCGATTTGCCGAATTGGTCAACGACTCGAACCACCCGGTTCAGTTCATCTTCGCAGGCAAAGCCCACCCTGCAGACGAGCCGGGCAAGAAACTTATTCAAACCGTCGCCAACTTGCGTCACGACCCGACCTTCGCCGGGCGGATCGTCTTTATCGAAGACTACGACATCAACGTCGGCCGAAATCTCATTCAAGGAGTCGACGTTTGGCTCAACAATCCTCGGCGTCCCTTAGAAGCCTCGGGCACCAGTGGCCAAAAAGTCGTCCTCAACGGCGGCCTCAACTGCTCGGTTCTCGACGGTTGGTGGGCCGAGGCCTTTAATGGCAAAAACGGTTTTGCGATTGGCCATGGCACCCAACATGTCGATACCGAAATCGGCGACCAGCGCGACGGCGAAGAGCTGCTCCGCGTGTTAGGCGAGGAAGTGATCCCACTTTTCTACGACCGCGACGCCGACGGCTTACCGATCGAGTGGATCGACCGGATGACCAACTCGATCGCAACTCTAGCCGCCCGCTTTAGCGCCCATCGCATGGTCATGGACTACGTCCAACACTCCTACCTAATCGCCGCCGGCGGCGTCAGTGCAAAAATGAACATGCCGTAGTATTGCGTCGCAGCTTGGTTTTCGGGTGCCACTGCTGGCTCGTCCAGTAGTGCGAAGCGAGTACCCGGCGTCCACTGCTAGGCAAGCCAGCAGTGGCATTCAAGATACGAAACGTGCATTCCTATGCCGCTGCATACACGCTACGGCCTTGCCTTCAGGGGAGAGCCATGAGCGATTTTACCGAATCGAGCAATGACGATACTCCCGCTTTGGCTTATTGCAAACAGGCAAAGGAAGCATTTGACCGGGGAGACCTTGAGGAAGCTGAGGAGCTTTGCCTGAAAGCGGCCAAGCTTTATGAACAGGCAGGTGAAGATGAAGTATCAGTGGTATACGACCAGTTGGGGTTGATCGCGTACTGGCAAGGAGACTTCGACGGTGCCGAACAGTGGTATCAGAAAGCACTTGAAATCGAAGAGAGAAATGGTGATAAACATGGCGCGGCGAAAACCTATCACTATTTGAGCGCTGCCGCCAATGGCCGTCAGGACTTCGAGTCTGCAGAGAAGTGGTTGCGGAAATCGCTTCGTATCAATGAGAAGCAGGGCGATGAGATAGGTGCTGCAGAGAACTATCACCAGTTGGGGCTGGTCGCGTACGGGCGAGGAGACCTCGACGCTGCCGATGACTGGTATCGAAAATCACTGGAAATCGAAGAGAGAAATGATAATGAACACGGCGCGGCGCTTACCTATAACAATATGAGCGCTGTCTCCAATGCTCGTGGGGACTTCGAGGCGGCTGAGGAGTGGTTGTGGAAATCGATTCACATCAAGGAAAAGCTGGGCGACGAAGCCGGTACAGCTCGCAGCTATCACCAATTGGGCGTTGTCGCCCGGACTCGCCAGGACTTCGACGCCGCAAAGCAGTGGTATTTCAAATCTCTAGAAATTGAAGAGAAGCTAAATGACGAGATCGGTATGGCGAAGACCTACTGTAACCTAAGTGATGTCGCCAGAGATCAAAATAGCAACGAGGATGCTAAGGAGTGGCTACGAAAAGGACTACAAATCTTTGAGGAAAAAGGCGATGCGAATGCTGTCCTCCATCTAGGTAGCAATGCCGCGCAGCGAGGTGACTTTGGGGACGCTGAGAAGCTGTATCGAAAGTCGCTCGAAATCGCAAAGAATAATGAGAGCGACGAGCACGAGGCGCGCTGCTATCTGTACTTGGGATCCCTTGCCTGTCAGCAGGGCGATTACGAGGCCTCAAAGAAGTGGTATGAAAAAGCGCTAGAGACACATGAGAAGCGTGGTGACATTGATCGTGCGGCGAAGTGCTGCACTAGCCTAGGCAATCTTTGCTTAGCAAAAACCCCCGGGCAACCACGTGATTTCGAGTCCGCCAAAAAGTGGTTTGGAAAATCGCTCGAAATCGACGACGACACAAAGTGGTGGGACTGGCTTCTCCTCTATGCCCGGTTGTGGCGTTATAAATTTCTTGACGTCTTCTCGAAATAGTGTGACGCATGCGATTTTTTCAACAGAGCCCCCGGCGGGTTACCATTCGGA
>JAJRUA010000297.1 GCA_024278035.1 Planctomycetota bacterium
CACTTCATTCGAGGCGGGTAGATGCAAGGCAAGTACTCGGCGGTTGTCGGCAAGCACGGAGTCGGCAGGGAGTTCAGCTGATAGCGAATGCCCTCCCACCTCGGCGAATCGAACGGGGCACTGCTGGCGAGCCCATTCGCCAGGCCCCATCGGATCGAAAGCGAGGGTCGCTAATGGCTGCCCATCGCGGCGAATCGCGACGGTCACTCCCTCAGCCATCGAGGGCCCTTTGTTCTCAACGACAACACGCACGGTCATTTCCGTCCCTGCTGCAAGGGAGCCGGGCTCAAAAGCAAGCTCAGCAATCGTCCGATTGGCTGTTCGCCTCTCGGCACAAGAGGCTAGCAACAACCCCTCGGACTCAGCGGCAAGCGCTTCAACCGCAGCGACGAACGCGGGATCGCGCTCATGGTTCCAGCTTCTGAAGTCCGAGAAGAAATGCGTGTAACATGCCTGGCCAGAAACTTTCGCTTCGCTTGTCAGTTGAGCCAATCGGCGGAGCGCTGCGACGGGCCCTGCCGCCGAAACATCGGGGGATTTCATTGTGAGCCGGCGAATCCGTTCACCCCGATTCCCATTGGCGAGATCAACGAAAATCGGCTCATCTTCGGGGGAGTCTGTGTAGCGGACCAAAACGAGGCGTCTTTGGGTTGCTCGTCGGCCAGCGAAATCCGTAAGCCGCTCAAGAGCAGCCGTCGCTCGCTCCCAGGCCGACCCGGTCGCGGTTCGCTCGGTCATCGAGTAACTATCGTCAAGCAGCACCAAGTGGGTAGTCGGCTGCGCCCCAAACCACTTAGCAAAAGCGTCGGTAGCCAAAGGTCTCGCCAAGAACGCTCCGGCCAGCAGCACCACTGCCACACGCAATGCCAACAACAGCCACTCGCTCCAGCGGAGCCAAGTCGGACGGCGTCGGCTGCTGGCGAGCAGGAACTCCATCGCCCCCCATGCCACCCGACGGCGACGGCGTCGGGTAAGCAAATGCACAAGCACCGGCGCGGCCGCCAAGGCGGCTCCGAGCAAGGCAAGGCTGGGAAACAAAAACGACATGAAGTTTCTTATCTTTTTCTTTTCAACAAGACCAAAAAAAACAAAAAACCCTAGCCCCCGGCGCAAGCCGGGGGTTACGGCTCAATAGCTCAATGTTTTTTGAGATCCTCTTGCTACCTACATTTATTTGCAATTTTGTCCCTAGCGCCGTTTAACAAGTCGTGACGACAATAGCGCAACGAGCGCCGCATCGAGCGGTTCGCTCGTTCGAATCAAACGGTAGTCAGCTCTCTCAGCGGCGCAGGCGGCCCGAATGGCCGCTTGGTGCCGGTCGAGAGCCGCAAGGTATTCTTTACGCAAAGCACGTGGGTTCGCATCGAGAGTAGCCGGTCCCTCAAGCCCAACAAATTGTGTGGGGCCCTCAAAGGGAAAATCAAGTTCATCGTCATCCAGCACCTGAAGAACCACCATGTCGGCACCCCGTGCTCGAAACGCTGCCAGGCCACGGCTCAGCTCTTCTGGGTCGCATAGCAGATCGGACAAGAGGAGGGTGATTCCTCGCTTGGGTGTGGTCGAAGCCGCCATTGTTAGCGCCTCTCCCAAACCGGTTTTCGCCCCTGAGGCGGGTGCGGAGAGTGCTGCTGCAATGGTTGCCACATGGACCCGTCGTGTGCGCGAAGGGGTGCTCGTAACGATTCCCTCTGAAAACGTAATACAGCCGACGGCATCCTGCTGGCGGACGAAAAGGTAGGCGAGCGCACAGGCTGCCGTCGCGGCATACTCGTGCTTGGTCATAGCATCCGGCGTGGAAGCCGAACGATAGGCCATGCTCGCAGAGCAATCCACTAGCAAGGTGGCCCGCAGGTTGGTCTCTTCTTCGTACTGCTTAACATAAAGTCGGTCCTGCCGGCCCCACACTTTCCAATCGATATGGCGTAAATCGTCGCCGGGGGCGTATTCGCGGTGCTCACGAAACTCAAGCGATCGGCCAAGATAGGGGCTGTTATGTCGTCCGCTCAAAAAACCTTCGACAACGCGCTGAGCGCGAACCTCCAGCCGACCGATACGTCGTAAGACGACCGGCAGCAGAGCATCACGAGCGGAACCCTCCTTGGTGGTGGGTACCGCAGGCGAATCAATCGGCGAGGATCGCGGCGAACCGGGGATCATCGGCAAGCGTCTCCTGGCGCGTCGGGGTGGCTTCTAACAATTCGTCGATCACACTATCGGCTGACCGCCCTTCGCTCTCCGCTTGAAAGCTAAGTACCAAGCGATGCCGTAAAACGGGCTTGGCAAGAGCGATGAGATCTTCCAGTGCCACACAAGTGCGGCCTTGAAGTAGCGCCCGAGCCTTCGCCCCAAGAATCAAGAACTGCACCGCACGAGGCCCCGCTCCCCAGGCAAGTCGTTCGCTGGCTGTCTCAATCGCTTCTGGCTCTCCGACACGGCTACCACGTACAAGGGCGACCACGTAACGAGTCAAATGGTCGCTAATCGGTGTCGCTCGGACCAACGACTGCAGTTCGAGCAATTCCTCGACGGTAAGCACCGCTTCGATGGATTTTACTTCGGTGGAAGTGGTTCGATGCGCCACCTCAACCTCTTCATTGAACGTCGGATAACGAACGAGCGCTTTAACCATGAACCGATCTTGTTGGGCCTCGGGCAGCGGGTAGGTTCCTTCCTGTTCAATGGGGTTCTGAGTGGCGAGGACAAAAAACGGCTCGCCGATGTCTCGGCGCTCTCCGCCGATCGTGACTTGTCGTTCTTGCATCGCTTCGAGCAAGGCCGATTGTGTCTTTGGTGGCGTCCGGTTGATCTCGTCCGCTAAAAGCACCTGCGAAAAAATTGGCCCGGGAAGGAACCTTAGCTCCCGATGTCCCGTGGCGCGATTCTCTTCGATAATTTCCGTGCCAGTGATGTCGGCAGGCATGAGGTCTGGAGTAAACTGAATGCGGCTGTAAGAAAGATTGAGCGACCGGGCAAGCGTGCTCACCAGCAGCGTCTTGGCTAACCCTGGCGGACCCTCAAGCAGACAGTGGCCCCGACAAAAAAGAGCGATCAACAGCAGGTCGATCACTTCCTCTTGTCCAACGATCAGTCGAGCCAATTGTTCACGTATCCGTTTAGCCGCCGAGCAAAGCCGCTCAGCAACGTTCGAGTCGATAGGTTCCACGCTTTGGTTCTCACCTAGAGGGGGGAATTGGAGGTGAACGTATTAGACCGCAAAGTGCCCAAAAGGAAAATCGCCATGAAGATCGAGATGAAAGAGGGGGCCTTATCGTTGTGGCATGTCGCTACCACTACGAATCTTGATGTCCCTCCTTTTCGAGGCAAGAAAATCAACGCTGAAAAATTGGCAAACAGGCGTTGTCGAGTTGTAGAATCATCAAGTTGAGGGACGTTGTGTAAACAGGACCGATGTAGCCTTGCTCCCAATGGTAGCCCGGGCCAAGGCGTGTGTTCGTACGGG
>JAJRUA010000298.1 GCA_024278035.1 Planctomycetota bacterium
ACTGCTGGGCAAGCCTGCAGTGGCACCCAACTCGTATGAGGAACAGAACCGTGCAGGCAACTTACTTTGGTTTTTGGCGGTCGGCTGTGCTAGCAGTCTGGGCGTTCACGGTAGTCGCTTTCGAGCCGTCTACGGTCTATGCGCAGTTGGGTTCGCGGTCGACGCCGTCGCTAATCTATTATCACGGCATCGAAGAAATCTACGAGGGCCAGTACCGAGATGCCGACCGGTTGTTTCGCCGCGAGATGAACAGCGCCGTCCAAATTGGAGTCGGAGGCCGATGGATCGATTCGATTTGTTACCACGCAATGTGGGGCGAAGTGCTCTACCACCAAGGTCGACTAGGACCTGCGCTCGAGCAGTTCGATCAGGCATGTGCTATGTTCTTGCAGAATCCTAAGTGGATGCTACGGGTAAAGTTCAAGCAGTCGCCACGCATTGATAACAGCCGCGCACGGCGTGTGCCTCCTTGGGGAGCAAGTAAAAGGAAGTTCACCCTAGGCTCTCTTCCGACCTCCATGTTAATCGGCCAAGGCGATTTACAAAGCGGTGCTCGCGCTGCCCAGCAAGGGGGCGTAGTCCAAGCCCCTCAGTTTTGGCAAGTCAACGTGATTGAGGTTGTTCGCTGTACGGCACTCGCAATCCGAAGGCGGAACGAGCTTTTGGGGCCGCTCGCACCTCGCGATGCCATCTCGAGAGAAATGCAAACGGCTCTGACGCGAGGAGGGACGCCTCCGAATCATTGGTCAGGCGCGTGGATTGAACTACAACGGGGCCTCGCCAAGGCAGGACAGGGAAAGTACGACCTGGCCCTCAAACACTTGATGAACTCGGAACGACTCCTAGGAAAATTCGACCACCCGCTCACCTGCGTCGCCTTGTTAGAACAAGGGCGAATTCAAATGGAAAAGGGGAACACCGCGATTGCAGGCAGGCTGTTTGCCGAGGCAAGCTATTCGGCCTTCTACTACGAAGATTATGGCGTGATTGATGAGGCTTTTCGGCTTGGAAGTGCAAACCGTTTGGCTAGCGGCATTTCAGGGGTGAACCCGGCCCTAAACTTGGCCGCTGGCTGGGCACGAAGAAAAAGGCTCGACCACATCTATTCGCGACTAAGTTTTGCGATAACCGAAGAGCTGATGACGCTTGGTAACTGGAACGAAGCCGCGTCGACGCTCAGCCAAGGGCAGGCCCGTTTGCGCGATGCAAGAAGTGGGCTGCTGGGAAGCCAGTCGCTGTTTTTGTCGGCTCGACTTTTGTACCAACAGGGACGCGATACCGCGCCGGCAATGCTAAGCCAAGCACTTGAGCAGCAAGCAGCCATGTCGACGAAGAATTTTCAGATCAGCCTTACCAACGCCCGCTTCGACCAGCAATCGTTACGGACGCGATCCGTAGCCGGTATTTATCAATCGTTACTGTCCGATCCGACAACTGCCGATTGGATCTATCGTCTCCAAGATACGATGGCCGTTCTAAGAACTCCGCACGGTGCGGCATTCGATCGGTGGATCGTGGCGCTGATTTCGAGTAAAGACATGGCCGCCGCACTCGAAGTAGCAGATCTAGCCAAACGCCGTCGATTCCACGGTTCCCTGGCTTGGGGCGGAAGAAAAGCCGCCTTGCGAGACACGATGGAATCGCCTGCGCATACCCTACCGCAATACGTTTTGAGTCGCCGCCACGACCTGTTATTGAAGTTTCCCGAATATGCGATTGAACGCAAAGCGGGCCAACAAATGCGGGCTGCGATTCAAGCCGAATGGCTTGATGGAATCGAAGAGAGTGGCCAACGCGATTTGAACAAAAAGTGGCGAAATTGGTCTGCCAGCCTCAAGCGGCGAGAATACATGCTCAGCATGATTGGCTTAGAACGTGTGGCAAGCGATCCGGTGTTTCCTCCCCTTAGCACAACCGCAGAGTTGCAAGCAAAACTAAAGCCGGGGCAAGCGGTTGTCGTGTTTCACAATACCTCCAACGGTTTGCTCGGTTTTCTCCTGACTTCCAAGGGTTCGACGCACTGGAATTGTGGGCCGGCAAGCCGGCTGGGTAAGCCGCTTAACGAGTTCTTGCGCGCCTTAGGCAATTACGACGCCAGCCACGACATGACGAGCAAAGAGCTTACGTCGACCGATTGGACCGGACCAGGCGAAAAGTTATTTCGCGCACTCTTTCAAGGTTCGTCAATCGACCTCGAATCGACCGAAGAGCTGGTTATCGTCCCTGACGGCTTAGTTTGGTACGTCCCTCTGGGGGCGCTACAAGTTAAGTTAGAAGATCGTACCACGTCGTTGATTTCGCTTGCAAAACTCCGCGTTGTGCCGACGATGGGCCTGGCATTTGGAAACACCCTACCTTGGCGACGCGTACAGAGGTCAGGAATTGTAGGGCGAGGAATCCTCCCCGGCGAAAGCGAGGAAGAGCAAGACGAAATTCTCAGTTCGCTACGTTCCACGGTCGAAAACCCGATCGACTTGCCTTCGCCTTCGCCAATTCCCTCGCCTCAAGTCGCCTCGCTTTTGGAATCGTTGATCGTGCTCGACCCGATCGACTTAACTCCGGCACAACCAATGGGATGGTCGCCCATACCTGCCGGGCGATCGTCCCGGAACGATTCGCTAAGCCATTGGCTGACCTTACCTCAAATTGGGCCCCAGCGGGTGATTCTGCCGGGCGTGCACACGATTGCCGAACGAGGCGGTCGGTCGTCGAAACGCCGCGGCCGTGGCGTGCAGACAACCCCAGGCTACGAATTGTTTTTGTCGAGCTGTGGCCTGATGTCCAGTGGTGCTCAAACAATTTTGATAAGTCGCTGGAGCGTTGGTGGGCAGTCCACACTCGACATGGTTCGCGAGTTTGTGCAAGAGCTGCCCCACACCTCGGCAGCCGAAGCCTGGCAGCGAAGCGTCCAGATTACGATGGAAACT
>JAJRUA010000299.1 GCA_024278035.1 Planctomycetota bacterium
AAGAATTCAGATCGCCAATAAAGGCGAGGCACCTTAAAATTCGCTCACCTTCTGTCTCGATATTTCTCCACGCGATTCTCCTTGTGATCAACTTTTGAATTTAGAATTGCTCTATTACCGACACCAACTCTTACGAGGTTGCCATGCTGCAAAATAGAAAATCTTTTCGATCCGTTTTGGCTAAGAGCCTCTTTCCGAGTGTCTCTGGGCTGATGGCGTTTTTACTGCTGCTTTCTGCTGCTCATTTTTCGCAGGGCGTAGAGATCGGCGAACAGATCGAGCGTTCTGGCGACGAGATTATGGTCTGTGGCCAGCTTTTTCACACGACGGCTCCGGTGGTCTTGTGGACTGATCCCAAAGGCTACGACGCCTATCGTGTCGAGCGTCGGTTTGGAAAATTCGAGAAATCTTCTTGGAAAGAGTCTGTCAAAGACGGCTCTCTCGATAGTCCCAATCGCTATGGAATTCGTAAGGATCTTCTCACCGCGAAACAACTCGAAGAAGTTCGAGGGGGTGGGTGGACGCTTCCGATGCTCGAAGAGGTCGTCGACCAGTTTGTTATGCACTATGATGTTTGCGGCGTAAGCCAACTTTGTTTCAAAGTATTGCACGACCGTCGAGGGTTGAGCGTCCATTTCATGCTCGATATCGATGGTACCATCTATCAAACTCTTGATCTCAAAGAACGAGCCTGGCACGCGACGATCTCTAATTCGAGGTCGATAGGCATCGAAATCGCGGGCATCGGTGCTTATCCGGCTAAGGGCAAGGAGGTGCTCGATCGTTGGTATTTCCCCGACAAAGAAGGAGGAACTCTGCTTCGCCCACCTCGTACACTGGGGACTCTTGCTCTACGGAAGTCGCCCTTCTTTGGACGCCCCGATCGCTCTGAGGTTGTCGTGGGCACGGTTCAAGGCGTTGAACTTTACCAGTACGATTTTACTCCTGAACAATATGATTCGCTCATCAAGCTCACTGCGACGCTATGTCGCATCTTCCCAAAAATCAACTGTACTTACCCCCAGGACGACCAGGGTAACCTCATTCCTCACAAGCTGACCGACAGGCAATGGAGAGGTTACCAGGGAGTTTTGGGGCACTACCATGTCCAAAAAAACAAGACCGACCCCGGCCCTGCATTTAACTGGGAAAAGGTAATCAACGGAGCCAACCAGCTTTTGGGAAAGTGAAATTTCAAACTAAAACTTACTAGGCGTGTACGGAAAAGCAATCGTATGTCTTTGTGGGAAGATTTTCTTGACGTGCAGGTGTCGACCAAATCGCCGCCTCAGTTGCGGCATCATGATTTGGTTGGCCTGCTCGGCAATCTGCATTCGGGTAGCCCCGAGGCTGTGGAGCTGAGTTGTGTAGGCCAATCGTACGAAGGTCGTTCAATTCCTCTCCTTAAACTTGGTACTGGCCCTGTTCGCATTTTCGCTTGGTCGCAAATGCATGGCAACGAACCTACGCATACCGCAGTGCTGCTCGCCTTGGTGAACCTTTTGTTAAGTTCCCCTAAACACCCAACCTCGAAGGCGATCTTGTCTGGTTGCACCTTGTTTTTGCTGCCTATGCTCAACCCAGACGGGGTCGAGCGTACCACTCGGCGAAACGCGCAGGACATCGACATCAACCGAGATGCTCTCCACCTACAGAGCCCCGAGGGGAAACTGCTCAATGAAATGGTAAAAACTATTCAGCCCCACTTTGCCCTCAATCTGCATAACCAAAAACCAAGAACTTCGGTCCATACGACTTCGCAGCAAGTCGCAGCGGTTTCGCTACTTGTTCCTCCGATCAACCGCGAAGATACCGAAACCGACGAGATACGTCGGGCAAAGCAGGTGGCGGTCTCGTTCCTGCAAGCGGTTCGCCCCTACTGCGAAGGCATGATTTCTCGCTACGACGCTGATTTCATGCCACGATGTTTTGGGGAATGGGTGCAGCAGCAAGGGGTTCCTACTTTAACGGTCGAGGCGGGCGGCTGGACTATGCCCAACTCTGACCTTTCGCAAGTAGTACAACTGCATTTCACCGGATTAGTAAGCGCCCTTGAAGCCATTGCCACGGGCAGATATTTGCAAGAGGACCCTGCCGAATACGATACACTTCCGCGCTCGGCAGAGCACGATCTTTTCGATCTCTTGCTGCGTGGAATTACGGTGGCCAACGGCGGAGCACAGACTCCGTTTGTTGCCGACTTGGGGATTAACTTGGGCGAGACGGGGCAGATCGAAGATCTCGGTGATCTTTGCATCACTTCGGGAAAAATTTCGGTCGACGGGACCAAGCTGATCTGCGTTCCGGGCAAAATTGTTTACGCGCCGGAAATCTCCCCGTGCAAGCTTCCTGACCAGCAACAAGCGAAGAAATTTCTAGCCCGGGGAGTCACAAGCGTCATTGGTCAGCTAGATTTGGCTGTTCCTACGCAGTTGGATGCACTTATTGGGCTGAAAGAAGGATTAAACCTTCCGATGAACTTAGGTTTTATTGCGGTCGTACCTAGCAGCTTAGAGAAGCCGCCTGCCGATATTTTGGAGCGTCTTATTCGAGCGGCTTCTTTAGGTCTCCTTGGAGTTATCGCAAAGGACGTCTCCGAAGATATCGCTAGCTTTTTACAGTATTTCAAGATACCGCGGCTGAATGAGCACGACATTGTTCCTGCGACAGACGAATCGATTGAACTGGCCAATTTATCGCGATCGACTTGGGAGATGGCGAATCTTTTGGGACTCAAGAATCGAGGCAGCATCAAATTGGGAATGGAAGCCGATCTTCTTTTGCTTAAAGACAACGAGTTAAAAAAATCTTCTTCGGTTATCCCATGCAGCGACTTGCAGCAGGTGATGGTCGCCGGTACGGTGGTTTTCAACGAAGGCGAACTTCTTAGTCACACGGGAGGCAGGCTTCTTACGAGCCGCTTTGCCGAGTAAAAGTTGCCCTCAGGTAGACAAACAAGCAGCAGGAGGTGTGTAGGATGCTCAACAAGGTTTGGTTTTGGCTGCTTCTGATTGGCATTGTCTATGGGTTCGGCAAGGCCAGCGTGAATACATTCTCGGGACTCTCAGCCAAAGGCTCCGAAGAGTCTGCCGCTGTAGAAGGAGCCGAAAAGGAAGCCTCGACTTCAGATCGAGATCATCGCAACCTACAAGAAATGGGACGCGACATCAACGAAGCGGCCTTCGATGCGGCGGAAGTCTCGGTGGAAATCTGCATCGGTTTGATTGGCATCATGGCCCTTTGGCTGGGCTTGCTTAATATCGCTCGCGATGCGGGGCTGGTCGACGCATTGGCCCGTATGTTGATGCCCTTGATGCGATGGCTTTTTCCCGATGTGCCAGACGGCCATCCAGCGCAAGGGGCAATGCTGATGAACATCTCTGCCAATATCCTTGGCCTCGAAAACGCGGCGACTCCTTTTGGCTTGAAGGCGATGCAAGAACTGCAGACACTCAATAACGAAAAGGATACTGCAACCAACTCGATGGCCATGTTTCTTGCGATCAATACCAGCAACGTGACCATTGTCCCCTTCGGAATCATCGGCTACCGCGTTCTGAGCGGAAGCGAGAATCCAACCGCCCCCGTGTTTGGCATCATCCTTACAACGATGGTCACCACGATTGTGGCGGTATTTGCCGTCCGGTTGCTTTCAAAACTACCTCGATATGCGATTTCTAAGAGCGACAAACTACAGAAATCAACTAGCGGGGAGGGCGAATAATGGATTCCCTACAACTTATTTTGGATACGCTCAGCCAATGGACCATCCATTTTGTGATCCTGCTGATCATTCTGTGGGCGTACTACAAAAAAGTGCCCATGTACGAGTCGTTTGTCACTGGCGCGAAGGAAGGGTTCAGCGTGGCGATCACGATTATCCCGTATCTGGTTGCGATCTTGTTTGTGATAAAGATGTTCGTTGCCAGCGGCGCATTTGAAGACATAAAGCTGGTCATGGGATGGGGGATGGATCAGATTGGCTTAGGCGGCTATCGCGAATCGCTCGATTTACTACCCCTGGCATTGACCCGGCCGCTTACCGGTAGCGGTGCCCGTGGGGTATTGCTCGAAGTGTTTGACGAGCACGGTCCCGATAGTTTTCTTGGAAATACGGCTTCGCTGATGATGGGAAGCACCGAGACGACTTTCTATATCATCACGGTCTATTTCGGATCGATACAAGTGAAGAAGATTCGTCACACGCTTCCCGCCTGCCTGATCGCAGACGTGGTAGGCATTTTTACCGCGATATTTCTCGGATACCTCTTGTTTGGATAGGTAACGAATGAAACGAATATTTGCTCCAGCACTTGAACCGGGAGACACCATCGCGCTGGTTGCTCCGGCAGGATTGCTGAACCGTGCTCGTACGGAAGTTGCCATAAAACGCATTAAGGAAGAGGGATTCAAGGTCAAGCAATACCGCGATATTTATCGCTCGCGAGGGTATTTGGCTGGAGACGATGAGACCCGGGCGAAGGAGCTGATGCAGGCGTTTGCCGATCCCGAAGTTTCTGCAGTTTTCCCTGCCCGAGGAGGGACCGGCGTGACACGGATCCTTGATTCTTTGGACTACGGAGTCATCCGCCGGAACCCGAAAATACTGACCGGCTTTAGCGATATTACCGCGCTTCACTTGGCTGTTCAGAGACAAACTGGGCTGGTTACTTTTCATAGCCCTAATCCCATGGATGGATTTGGTAGGCCCAAAGGTTTCACGAAGCTGTCGTCCCAAACTTTTTGGCGCGCTGTGTTGGCAAAAAGATTTCGTGATTCTCAGCAGGCGGGGTACGAGGTTCTTAGCGAACAGTCTGAACGAGACAAGCTCTCAACTCTGGTAACTGGCATTGCCCGTGGTCAATTGGTTGGGGGGAACCTCTCGTTGGTCTGTGCGGTAATGGGAACGCCATACGAGATCGAGACGCGAGGCAACATCTTATTTCTGGAGGACGTTGCCGAGGCACCATACCGCATCGATCGGCTCTTGTCTCAGCTACGGTTGGCGGGAAAACTGGACATGTTGGACGGCATCTTGTTAGGGAAATTTTCTAGGTGCGACGCCGGAACCGATGAAGAGAGCTTATCGCTGGCAGAGGTTTTCGACGACTATTTCGCAGATTTAGGTGTTCCGGTGCTGCAAAATTTCCCGGCAGGCCATTCTTCCGACAATGTGACATTGCCTTTGGGAGTTGAGGTGGAATTGGATGCCGATCACCGACAGCTGACGATCCTTGAGAGCCCGGTCACCCTCCGACGATAGTGCAAGCTCTCGAAAAAAATGCCGCTTAACCTCTACTGCAAAACTTCTTGGGGTGAGCCTACGGTAGCAAGACTTGAAACAACCGTCTTGTCTGCCTTGCGAATGAGGGGCTCTCTCCGTTACCTGCTGTTTTGCGCAGAAGAATGTTAGTCTTGCGCAATTGTTTCCTAATTCTTTGAAGACTTGCTAGTCTGGCTATAATGGCACCTATGCGGGATGCGAACCTTAGTCGCAGGTAGCACAACTAGCCTCTGTATGTTTATTTCTTACGGAGGCGTTTTTTGTGAATGGACAGATGAAGAAATTATTCAAATCAATGTGGCGTTGCGCCCAGAACGATTGGCTAACCTTTGGATCAGATCCTAGGACTCGTCAGTCGCAAAAATGCAAGTCGCTGAAATTCGAGCCCCTCGAGCCGCGGATTGCTTTGTCGGCTACGGGCTTGGTCGATGTTGGCGCTCAACCAGACGGTGCGCTGACCGATAAAATTGTTTACGTCAATGGCGGGCATGGAATTACCGGCAATTTCCCCAATGCGGGCGACTGGAACTTTCAGCGTCCTTTACTGCTCAATATGATCGAAGACCTGGGGAACCAGGATCAGATGACGTTCTTTGCCGACTATCTCTTCCGCGCAGGGGCTACCGTAGTACCTATGCGACCGATTGGAAATCAACCGAACGAAGTGGTGCTCGACAACGACGACGTAGAGGTCACCTTCTCTGGTGCTTGGAGCGATAGTGGTTCGTCGATTTACTTTGGCGATCCCGGCGATGTTCCTTACCGGTTTGCCTCGACTTCACTCACCGAAACCGCAACCGCCGAATATCGCCCCAACATCTCTGAAGCTGGCTTTTACCCTGTTTACTCTTGGGCGCGTTACG
>JAJRUA010000300.1 GCA_024278035.1 Planctomycetota bacterium
CGCTGGAGACCGAACATCCATTGACCTCATAGCACCGGGCGATGGCATTGAATTGACGGGACTTGGCGACGCTCACCGAATAACCAACGGTGGCACCAGCTACGCCGCCCCGCATGTCACCGGCACGGTCGCCCTGCTGCAAGAATACGCCGACGAGCGGCTCACCGCGCCTAATACGCCCAGGTGGAATTGGGACGGCACCCCCACGACCTCGGGCCCCAACGCTCGGCGTCACGAAGTCATGAAAGCCGTGCTGATGAACTCGGCGGATAAGTTGATTGACGATGGGACGGTGACCGTGCCGGGCGGGCTGCCGATTCCGGCGGGCGGGTTGCTCGGCATGGAACGGACGGTTCTCAAACAGGATGGCACGTCAACGTGGTTCGACTCCATAGCGTACGACGATTCGACCGATGGGATTGGAAGTTCCTATCCGCTTGACGAAGAAATGGGCGCCGGACATCTGAATGCTAAGCGCGCCTTACAGCAATTCGCCGCCGGTGAGTACGAAGAGTTTGGCGTGACCGGGACCAAAGTGCCGGTCATCGGCTGGGATTATGGGACCACGACAACCAACGGTTTTCAGCCCAAGAACCGCTATCGGCTCAACCAACAACTACAGGCGGGTAGCTTTATCTCCATCACGGTGGCTTGGGACCGCGAAGTCGAGTTTGCCAACGACGCCAACGGCAATGGACAATACGACATCGGCGACACGTTCGAGGAGTACACCCAAGATTCCTTTGATCCGCCGGCCGATGATGTCATCAACGATTTGAACATCCGCTTGCTCCCACTCGGCGGAACACTTTTCGATACGATTGCTGTCTCTTCGACACTGGAAGGAACTTTGGAGCACCTGTTCTTTCAGATTCCTACGACAGGCGAATACGAGTTTTGGGTCGAACAGTTTGACGATGAAGTTAGCGTAACGCAAGATTACGCTGTCGCTTGGTGGGCCGCCGGTACAGGGTCAATCCTCGCCGGTGATTTTGACGGCGATGGCATTATCAACCAAGGGGACTACGTCGCTTGGCGCAATTCTTACGGCCAAACGGTCACGCCCGGCAGCGGGGCCGACGCGAACAACAACGGCCTGATCGACGCGGCGGACTACACCCTCTGGCGCGACGCCTACGCAGCGGCAAGCGTCTCGGTGCCTGAGCCCAGCTCGGCAGCGTTGCTGCATCTCGTCGCAGTCGTATGTGGTTGGTCCGCGTGCGGAGCAGGTAGCCGGTGGACGGCAAGGCGGTGAAGCAGAGAACTGTGGCGAAAGGTGAGGCAGAGAACTGTGGGAGGCGTCTGGAGACGCCGATACGACGCGGCCAACTCCAACGCCAACGCCTAAGCCCAGCGTTATCGGCGCCAGAGACACCTCCCGCCGGGTGCCACTTCTGGCTTGTAGGGTAGGGCAAATTCCTCCAAGTGGCCGAAAACCCCCAAGCTTTTTCTTGGGCCGAGCGTTGGGGGAATCGTGGAAATAAAAACCCTTCGGCCTTCGCTCCGGCGGCTGACGCTCGCGGCTCGCCTACAAGGGTTGCGAGGCGTCTTCTCAAAAAAACGGCGGCAATTGTTGGAACGACACGAGTGTTGGGGATTTTGGGCCGGGGGCCGAGAATTGGTACAATATAAATGCCTACGTGTGGATGCCTTAGACTGTCCACTCAGGTTCTCGGCCTTTCTCAGGGCTACGTCCAACTCCTTCGGCCCCACAGTGACACGCAACCCATTCCACTGGATTCCCGCGGCTTTGGCTGATTTAGAGCGGCAGGGGCTGCGCCGATGGCGTCGGGTGGGGGCGGGTCAGCCCTCGGGCCCGCTCCTCAACTTTGGGACCAACGACTACTTGGCCCTGGCGAGCGATCCTCGGTTGATCGAGGCGGCCCACCGGGCAGCGGAGACCCATGGCTGGGGCGCAGGGGCGAGCCCCGCCGTCTGTGGCCGGACTTCTGTTCATGAAGAACTGGAACAGCGGCTGGCCCAATTCGAGGGTGCCGAAGCGGCGATTCTTTTCCCCTCTGGGTTCGCAGCGAATGCGGGGGTGATTCCCGCACTCGTCGGCGAAGGGGACGTGATCTATGGCGACGCCAAGAACCATGCCAGCCTGATTGACGGCTGCCGGCTTGCCCGTGCAGAGCGGCACGTTTATCCGCACGGTGACACCGAAGCACTAGCACGACAGTTGGCTGAAGATAAAGGTAAACGCCGCCGACTGATCGTGACCGACACGCTGTTCAGCATGGATGGCGACTTCGCACCACTGGGGGAAATCGCTCGGCTTGCCGCTGAACACAATGCGATGCTGCTCGTTGATGAAGCGCATGCCACCGGCGTGTGGGGCCCCAATGGTCGTGGCATTTCAGAAGACATTTCCCCCCCCGAAAAACAGGCGTTGCTCCGTGTCGGCACGTTGAGCAAGGCGCTCGGTGCGTCGGGCGGTTTTGTGGTGGGAAGCCAGTCGCTTATCGATTGGCTAGCGAACCGTGCCCGGCCTTATGTTTTTTCCACCGCTCCACCGGCCGCCGTAGCCGCCGCAGCGATCGCAGCGATTGAGATCGTGCAAAAAGAACCGGAGCGGCGCGAACGGGTACGGGCCCTTGGGGATCGACTTCGTGCCTTGCTGCACGCCAACGAATGGAAAACCGGCTCGTCGGAGAGCCAAATCGTGCCCATCTTGCTCGGCAATCCTGGCGTAGCGGTCCAGCTTTCAGAGACTTTGCTCAGGGCGGGGATCTATGTCCCGGCGATCCGCCCCCCCTCCGTGCCAGCGGGGGAGTCGCTACTGCGGGTGAGCCTCTCCGCTTCGCACACAGAGGAAGACCTCGATCGGCTTACGGGGGTACTACGAGCGGCACGACCCGTATGATCGCCCGCCCGTCTGCCAAACCCTCTCGAATTGGATCGGTCCCAATTGGGGCAAAATCTCACGGAAGTCGCTTGCTGAGAACGATTTACGGCCTGTGGTCGTTGGGCTCGTTTCGTTGACCGCTGGCCAGCCCCAGTTTAGTATTGGTGGACACCCTTCCCGTTTTACCCAATCGGCCTGTCTTTACCGCCAGTCTGTTGCCTAACCTTTAAGGAACCGCCCGTTGTTGGTCCCCATTCTCCTTGGCGTCATCACGCTGGTTGTTTTTGTTGCTGTCTTCCTTGCGCGGAAGCATTGGCATTGGGCCCACCTGCTGTTGCTCGTGGCGTTCTACTTTTCGGCGGTTGGCTACGTCGTACTTGCTTCGCAATCGCTGAGCATCCGCGTGAAGTATCAAGAGCAGGAGGACCGGGCTCTCGAACAAACAGAAAAATTGCTGGCTGAAAACGAAGCGATTGCGACTGGCACCAAAGAACGAAGCATTCTCACCCGCCTTCGTAACAAGGAGGTGATGGTTCCTGAAGAGTCGGTCGAGACGGGGGGGATCCTCCGCCTAGAGCATCAGGTCCGAATGCTCAATCGCGACCATGGCCGGGTTTGGCGTGGTGCTGTTCCGATGGCCATCGATCAACAGACAGGCAAGGCGACCGTGGGTTTCCCCCTTGCTGTGGCAACCTCCCCTGAGGAGGAAGAGCCGTCGGAAGAAACTCCTCCGGCAGCCGGCCCGCTTGGCCTCCAGGAGGATGCGGTTGTCCATATCTTTGAACAAGGCCCCGCTTCCAACGAACCGGAATCAGGCCGGCAGTATCTGGGCGAGTTCCGTGTTACCGAAGTCGAAGGGCGACAAGCGATGCTCGAACCGCTTGGCCAGTTGGAGCTGGACCCCTACGCGGGCGAACGCCTTCTTAACAGCCAAGGTCCGTGGACCATTTACGAATCCATGCCCGTGGATGATCTCGACCTGTTCACTCGATTTTCGGAGGACGAACTCAAGCAGCTTTTGCCTGCGGAATCGGTCGAGGAATACCTTCGTGATGGCGAGCCTGCCACGTCGGACGACGATCCGTTTCGTACGGAAGGGCTCAATGCGGATGGCGATCCTGTTGGAGCCGATGAGGAGGCCGTCTCGTATCGCTTCCGCCGCTTGCCTCGCGATTACGCCTATCTGTTCAAGGATTGGGGCCGAGAACAGGCAGACCTAATCGCCCAGATGCAGGCCTCGCAAGTTGATGTCGCGAAACTCACGGCTGCTTTGTCGGGTGCTAAGGAGCTGAAGTCCTTCCGTGAAGAAGAGCTGCAAAAGCTGGAAAACGACCTGAAATTGCTCCAACGTGACCGAGAGGCAATCACCCAACATGTGAAAGCATTGCAAGCACATATCGCCAAGGCGGAGCGTCTGCTGGAAGAGACGCTACGCCTGAACGCGTCGCTCGCCGAGCAGATCGCCGGTGCCCAAGGGGCGCTCAAGCCCGTGGGCTCGGGTGCGTTGGATGTCGATGCCCTCTGAGTGGTGCCAGCCGTGCTGGCACCGCTGGCACACTGCCACTCGACTTTGCTCGGGTGGTTTCTCTTGACGTGGTTTGAGTTGAACGCCTACTGTTTGCCGCGCGTGCTGATGTGCGCCCACGCTTTCATTCGCGTTCCCTCCTACGCCCTTACGTCGCCATGTCCCGATCGTTTTTCATTTCCTCGCTCTTGTTAGCGATCCTGTTTTTGTCCACAGGCCATGCCCGGGCGATTGAAATCCCCTTTGTGGGTAACCTCTTTGGCGGAGCGAAGGAGGCCCCGGCGGCCAACTCCGACTCCGCTAGCTACGACTCGGCCCGTTCCGTGGCCACGGCAACCCCCCCCTCCAAGACACCCGGTACCAAAGAGTGGTGGAGCAAAAATCGCAAGCGGGCCATCTTTGTTCCGGGCGAAGGGTACCGAGTGAATGGTTACGACGGTTTTTTTGACGAACAAGGCCGGGCGATTGATGCGCCGGTGGATGAAATTACCGTGAAGCTAACGGCGGACTTGGAAGAAGAGGGAGGCCTTATTCCTGGTGTCGATCCCAAGCTGGCTGCGAAACGCGTCCGCGAAGCGATGGGACTTGGCCCCAACCAACAAGCGGCCCAAGACTTACTTGCCAAAGGCATCCGTGAGTTCGGCGAGAAAAAATACTCCCGTGCTGCCAGCACGTTTGAAAAATCGGCATCGCGTTGGCCCGGCTCGTCGATCGAATCGAAGGCTCTTTTCAATATCGGCGAGGCCTACTTCTTCACCGAAAAGTACAAGGCGGCTGCCGACGCCTATACCGTGCTGCTCGACAAACACCCTAGCACACCTCGGCTCAACGACACGATCGAACGACTTTGGGCAATCGCCCAGTACTGGGAAGAGTCGTACTTCGCTACCGATAGTCACCCTCCGCTTGATTACAACCTTTTGAGCGAACGAGGCCCACGACCGATACGATTGGTCATGCTGTCAAATTGTACGAAGCGATTCGCCTGAACGATCCCACGGGGCCCCGTGCGGACGATGCCATTATGGCAACCGCTGGTATTTATTTCCGGCAGCTCAAGTTCCATGACGCCGACTACCATTACGGTTTGCTTCGGAATGAGTACCCGCGGAGCGAGCATCTGTTCAATGCCCACTTGCTCGGATTGCAAGCGAAGCTCAAGAAGTACCAAGGCCCTGACTACGACGGCACCCCGCTCAAAGAAGCCAAACGACTTGCCGAGCGAATCCGGACGAACTTTGCTGGCCGATTATCGGAAGAAGAAAAGACCCGACTAACCGAAGTTCAAGCGCAGCTTGCCGCTTCGATCGAAGAGCGGGATCTTCGTATGGCTGCCTACTATCTTGGAGTCCAACATTGCCGTTCGGCAAAAGTTTATCTGAATAAGGTGATCGAAGATTATCCCAGCAGCCCGGCTGCCGAAAAGGCTCGTGAGCAACTGGCGTCGATTAAGGATGCTCCGGATTCGCCCGAGGTTCCTTTAGCATGGCTCGTGGACTTTTTCCCAGCGAACCAAGAACGCTCCGCCATTGACGGGATTATCGAACGAACGCCCGAAGGCCTTGCGCCAGGTGCCGGTACGACACAAATTGCCGAGAAGCCGGAAGATGCCGCTGCGGCGACCACGACACGGTGAAAACTGCCTAGCGGTCTTCCTATGAAAAAAAAATGCCACTCGCCGATCGCCCTGCTTGTGTTCGCTGCTGGGCTTTGCTCTGCGGTTGGTTGTGCCGGTTACCGTGTCGGCTCCGAGACGCTTTACGCACCCGATGTCCGGACCGTTTATGTCCCGATGATCGAATCGAACAGTTTCCGGCGAGATTTGGGCGAGCGTCTAACCGAGGCGATCGTCAAGGAAATTGAGCTCAAAACCCCTTACAAGGTGATTGCGAGCCCCAACGCGGACAGTGTGCTTGATATTCGCTTGCTAGGGGATTCTCGCCGTACGTTGGCGGAAGACGTTTTTGACAATCCTCGCCTCTTCGAGAACCGCCTGCGGGCGGAGGTTGCTTGGCAGAATCGCCGCCGATTGCCTTTAGCACCCGTGCAAACTTTCGCTTTGTCCGGGGCACTGGCCGATCCGGCCCTTCCTTTTGGAGCGGGCGATCTGGTTGGCATCTCCCAAACCACACCGCTTATTCCCGAGGCGGGCCAATCGATTGCCTCACAGCAGCAGTTGGCCATCGTCCGATTAGCGGAACAAATTGTTGGA
>JAJRUA010000301.1 GCA_024278035.1 Planctomycetota bacterium
ACGGAGGCGATCACGCACCTCATCAAGCAATGTCTGAAATAAATCAGGATCGCTAAACGGAAGGCGATAGGCGCTCGAAAGACCGTTGTAGTTGACCGTGACAACGGCGACGTTAAGCCGTGCCTGCGCCATGTTGTTCCAAACGACTTGTGGATCGCCGTGGAAGTGGATCAGCAGATCGACCTTGCCATCTTCACGATGCTCGTAGCTGTCAGGAATAAAGAGTTGCCACTGCGGCTGGCTCAACGCAATCGGTCGCCCTGCGGCTGAGGCAAGATCGTCTGCTGAGGCAATCGTTGTTAGCAACAGAGCGGCGATACAGCCAACGGATTTAATCATGATTGTTTCCTTTCACCCCTTTCCACAGCTTTCGCTCGATATTTGGAAAATACTGTGTCCAATGGCTTTCGACGTTTGGGCAATCGTTGATGAGCTGGCCGAAGCTTGCCATTTTGGCATCGATGTTATCGATGTAGTGCAAGGCGACCGCTTCGAGCGACATGGGCAGCTTCGCGCTGCCGTAGGCGTACTCACCATGGTGGCTGATAATCATGTGCTTGATTTCCATCAGCAGGACGGGGGAGAAGGCAAGCTGGCTGCGTCGCTCGGCTTCTTTGGCTTTGGCGTCGAGTTCTGAGAGAGCGAGGATCATATGCCCCAGCATTTGGCCGGCGTCGGAGTAGGCGATGTCGCGCTCGTAGGTTAGTTCGTCCACCTTGGCCGAGTCGTGCAGGAACGCACCGACCAGGAGCTTCTCGGTGTCGAGCTGCGCGTAGCGTGGCCCGATGAGGAGACAAAGCTCAAGCATGCCCACCGTGTGATCGAGTAGGCCCCCTTGGTAGGCGTGATGGTTCTTCATGGCCGCCGGTGCGCGGGTGAACTTGTCCATGAAGACATCGTCTTCCAGATAGGCGTTCACCAATGCCAGAAGCGGGGCGGATTTGATGCCGCGCAAAATTTCGACTAAACGCGAACGCATCTTGCTGATGTCTTCCGACTGGAGCAACAAGAAGTCGGCTTCATCCACTTCAGCCGCCGAGACCGCATGGATACTCTTGGCGATCAGTTGCATCGAGCCCTGGAAAAGCTGAGTCGCGCCTTCGACCATCACGTAGTCGCCATTCTCGAATGCCTTGAAGTCGGAGTCGCTGGCGTTCCACATACGCGCTTGTATCGAGCCCGATCGGTCGGACAAGTCGAGCTGTAAGTAGAGATTCCCCTGTCGATTGGGCCGAAGCTGTTTGTTGCTGGCCAGGAAGGTTTGATCAACTTGCTCATTGTGGTTGAGCTGAGAAGCAAAGCGACGAGACATGGGAGGGAATGCGGAGTTCGGAAGGGGGATTGCGAAATGAGGAGAGGGCGCAGCTTACCAGAAACTTCTGTCGATGGCCGGGGGCGTGGCATTCCCTGAGACGCTCTGCCTAGTTTACAATGTTGCCTTATTCTTTCCATTCCGCATTCCGAACTCCCACTTCCCCAATGGCGAAGACCGCGATCACGCCCACCCGCTCCGAAAACTACCCGGAATGGTACCAGCAAGTCGTCAAGGCGGCCGATCTGGCAGAAAACTCCGATGTGCGAGGCTGCATGGTCATCAAGCCATGGGGCTATGCCATTTGGGAGAACATCCAGCAGCGGCTCGACGCGATGTTCAAGGCCACCGGCCATGAGAACGCCTATTTCCCGCTGTTTATTCCGATGAGCTTCCTGGAAAAGGAAGCGGAGCACGTCGAAGGGTTCGCCAAGGAATGTGCTGTCGTCACGCACCATAGGCTCGAACCCGACGGCAAAGGGGGCCTCCAACCGGCCCCGTCGGCCAAGCTCGACGAGCCGCTCATCGTTCGGCCGACGAGCGAAACGATCATCGGGGCGACCTTTGCCCGTTGGGTGCAAAGCTACCGCGACTTGCCGATTCTGATTAACCAATGGGCCAACGTGGTTCGCTGGGAGCTACGCACGCGGATGTTCCTTCGGACCGCTGAGTTCCTCTGGCAGGAGGGCCACACGGTCCATGCCACGAGCGAAGAGGCGCAGGAAGAGACCCGCAAAATGCTCAATGTCTATGCCGATTTTGCTGAGAACGTGATGGCCATGCCGGTGATTCGGGGCGAAAAGACCGCCGGCGAGCGTTTTCCGGGAGCCGTGGCGACTTACTCGATCGAAGCGATGATGCAGGACCGCAAGGCACTGCAAGCGGGCACGAGCCATTTCCTCGGCCAAAACTTTGCCAAGGCTCAAGAAATCAAGTTCCAAAGTGAATCGGGCGACCTGGAGCATGCCTGGACCACCAGTTGGGGCGTCAGCACCCGGCTCGTGGGGGCGCTCATCATGACCCATTCCGATGACGATGGCCTCGTCTTGCCGCCCAAGCTGGCCCCGGCCCATGCGGTGATTCTGCCGATCTACCGGAACGACGAAGACCGAAAGACAGTGCTGGAATACTGCGAAACGCTCAAGGCAGAGCTGGAAGGCGTTGTCTGGGACGATGAGTCGGCACAAATGGCCGGCATGGGGCGTGTGCGTGTCCGTATCGATGACCGCGACCTGCGTGGCGGCGAAAAGAAATGGCAATGGGTCAAACGGGGTGTCCCGCTACGGATTGAGATTGGCCCGCGCGACGTGGCGTCGGGCGGCGCGATGGTCGCCCGTCGCGATCGCTCTGGCAAAGGAGAGCCGACCGACCGGTCGGAGCTGGTCGCCTCAATCGCTGCGACGCTCAACGAAATGCAGCAGGGCATGTTCGACCGAGCCGCCAAGGAACGTGACGAAGCGACCCAAGTGATTGACACCCTGGCCGAATTCGAGGCGTTTTTTGCTGAAGGTACGCCGGGCGGCTTTGCTTATGCCCATTTTACGGACGGCCCCGAGATGGAGGCCAAGTGCAAGGCACTCAAAGTGACGGCACGCTGTATCCCGGTCGAACCGGTCCACCCCGGCGACGACACCCCCGGCAAATGCCTCTTTACGGGCGAGCCGAGCGAACGCCGAGCGGTGTTTGCCCGCGCGTACTAGCAAAAGACGATCCACCAGCATTCGGCCTATTTCAAAGGGCTTGTCGCCTGGGGCTTATCGCGATATCCTGACAGGCTTGCCCGTAGAGCCACGTTTTGGCCCGCTACGGGCGACGCCGGCGTAGCTTCAATTGGCAGAGCACCGCATTCGTAATGCGGGGGTTGTGGGTTCGAATCCCACCGCTGGCTTTTACAGCACGGCTCAAAGTGGATTGGTTCTGCGATCTTTTTTAGCCGCTGGATACCATGAGTTAGCTTCTGGGATAGCCCTTTAGTAGCTGCTTGACCTACCAACCCCTCCCCCCACCGATTCCTTCCCTATGACGATGGCCCTCGATAATTTAGGTGGCGGCCCTGCCACCGATAACGAACTCAAGCAATCGATCGTCTCCACGGCGGCGTTTGGGCCGCGTGAAATTGAAGAGATCATTCGTACGATTGCGGAGAATTACACGAAATACCGTGAACTTCGTGAAGCGGTGGGGGAACTTGAGGACATGCCAAGCCGCACCCCTGCGGCGTCGGCCAAGTTGGGCGTCTGCCTCTACCTCATCGGTCGTTACCGCGATGCGATTGAAGTGCTGAGCCATGCCGATGGCGGGGCGCTGACGCACTTTTACCTCGGCAAAGCCCAGTTGGCTCTGGACGATTACGCCACAGCCGTCGCGTCGTACGACTCGGCCATGCGAGCCGGTTACGATAAAGACGTCGTCACGCTCGCCAAGGCTGAGGCGATTCGCTACACGGGGAATTCGGAAGAGGCAATGACGTTTCTCGATAGCCTCTCCGGTGCCGTTGAACAGACGGCCGAGTACCTTTACCAACGATCGGCCACGGTCCAGGCGCTGAGTGGCAACCCTGAAGAAGTCATCGCCCTATTAGAGCGAGCCGTTGCAGCCGATCCGGGCCATGCGGGCGCACTGTTTGGGCTTGCGATTCAGAACGACCGTAACGGCAACGATGACTACGCCCGCGACCTGTACGAAAAAGCGGCTCAGCAATTTCCGACGCATGTCGGCACGTTATTGAACCTTGGCATTCTTTACGAAGATTTAGAGCAGTACGAACGGGCCAAGGGTTGTTACAACCGGATTCTTGACGTTTACCCTGGGCACGAGCGGGCTCGGCTTTTCTTCCGCGATGCGGATGGCAGTCGTGACATGTTCTTCGATGAAGAAGCACGTCGCCAGCAAGACCGCATGAGCCAGGTGCTCAGCATCCCGGTGACCGACTTCGAGCTAAGCGTCCGCAGCCGCAACTGCCTGCAAAAGATGGGCATTATGACTCTCGGCGACCTAACCGAGGCGACCGAGCAAGAGTTGCTGACAAGCAAGAACTTTGGCGAAACGTCGCTCGTGGAGATCCACGACATGCTCCTGTCGAAGGGACTTGAACTGGGCCAATTCTCTCATCAGAAACGAGAAGAAGAGCCTGCCTACAATCCCGAATCACTTTCGCCGGACGAACGGGCGCTGCTCGACCGTCCGCTCTCGGATCTTGGCCTTTCGGTCCGGGCACGCAAGTGCATGGTCCGCCTTGGTTTAACAACGATTGGCGAACTGGTCCGCCGCACGCCCGATGAACTGTTGGAATGCAAGAACTTTGGCGTGACGAGCCTCAACGAGGTGCGCGAGAAGCTAACCCCCCAAGGCCTCAAGCTACGCGGTGAGGCGTAACGGCGTGGAGCACGCGGTTCGTTTTGAGGCGGTATCCGGTCGGCTCTCGGTCACCGGTCCGCGGCGTGGCCGAGTCCACACACCACATGGCGTGGTCGAGACGCCCGCGTTCATGCCGGTTGGTACGGTGGGCGCTGTGAAGGGGGTCGATGTGGGACGGCTCGTCGAGACGGGCGCCCAGATGGTGCTCGGCAATACCTACCACTTGTCGGTCCGGCCGGGCGACGAGGTAGTGGCTGACCTGGGAGGCCTCCATACGCTCTCCGGCTGGCGCGGGCCGATGCTTACCGATTCGGGCGGTTTTCAAGTTTTTAGCCTTGCCCATAATCGAGAGATTGACGAACGGGGCGTTCGTTTTCAGTCCCATGTGGATGGCTCAGAGATTGATCTGACGCCTGAGCGTTCGATCGAAATTCAAGAACGACTGGGTGCCGACGTGGCGATGGTGCTGGACGAAGTGATCGAGTTGCCCGCCCCGCGCGACGAGGTGTGCCGAGCGATGCAGAGAAGCGTTCGTTGGGCGGGGCGTTGCCAGCAGGCGGCGACCCGATCGGACCAATCGCTGTTTGGCATTGTCCAAGGAGGGCTCGATCCGGAGCTACGGCAAGAATCGGCTGAGGCGCTCGTTGCCCTTGATTTTGCGGGCTATGCCATCGGCGGTTTGAGCGTCGGCGAGCCACCGCCCGACATGTATCGGGCCATCGCGTTCACGACGCCCCACCTGCCCGTGGACCGGCCCCGCTATTTGATGGGGGTCGGCACACCGATCGACTTGCTCGAAGCGGTCGAGCGGGGCGTGGATATGTTCGACTGCGTTATGCCGACGCGAAACGGTCGGAACGCCCTCGCTTACACTGCCGAGGGCCCCATGCGGCTGCGAAATGCCTGCCACACCCGTGATCCTCGTCCCCTGGAGATGGATTGTCCCTGCATCGCCTGCCGCCACCATAGCCGGGGCTATTTACGGCATCTGTTCAGGGCGAAAGAGATGCTGGGGCCCATTTTGCTATCGATCCACAATCTGACCTACTATCAGCGGCTGATGGCAGGCATTCGGGCAGCCATCGAGTCGGGCCAGTTCGCAGAATTCAAGGCCCAGACGCAAGCCGCCTGGCGGGGCGTAGGCGAGCCGTCGGCGTAAGCCGCCGGAGGTTTTTCCGAAGGGAGAACGGGGGATTGCAGAAGATCGGAATAACGCGCAAAGCGGCTAGCAATCGTAGTTATTCCGGATTCCCCAATCCGTAATCCGGATTCGTTAGCCGCCGGCGGCTAACGCTGACGGCTCGCCTGTCCTCCACTGCTGGCGATCTCCCCTTTCGCCTTATCTCATAAGGGTTTATGATTCGCGATTCTGTTCTGCCGGTTTGATCGATTAGGGACCTTTTTTGTGTTGACCGCTGTTGCTAGCGACTTTGCTGTAAGAACCTCCCTGCTCGCGCAGGGGGCTGCGCCCGGAGGGGGGGGCGGTGGCGGCCTGTTGTCGTTTGCCCCGCTGATCTTGATCGGCGTGATGGCCTACTTCCTGTTCATCGTGCCGCAGCAAAAAAAGCAGCGACTTTTTCAGCAGATGCTTGCCGATCTGAAACAGAACGACCACGTCATCACCACCGGCGGTTTGCACGGAGTGGTAACCAACGTCAACCGCGAGACGGGCCTCGTAACGCTCCGAACGGACGAGGCCACTGGGGCAAAAATCCGTGTTGCCATGTGGGCAATCGACAGTGTTCCCAGCCAAACAAAAAACAAAGAAAAAGAAACCGACGCCAAAGCGTCTTCCTCAAAAAACAACAAATAAAGATAGCGCCGGTCGATGGGGTTTTACCAACAGGCAAAAACTTCGTCCCTCGCCGAGCCTCCACGAACATGCTCACTGCCAACGCCGAAAACTTTTCACGCCGCTGGGCGTTTTCTCTCGCTACGTGCCTAGTGGCGCTGACGCTATTAACGCAGGCCGTGCCGGCCATCGGTCAAGAAGCCGCCACGGATGCCGCCGTCGCTACGGCTGATGCTGCTCCTACCGAAGACACGCCCGCTGCCGGAGACACGGCCCTCGGAGACACGACCCCCGAAGTCGAGGCGTCTGGAGCGGAAGCTCCCGCCGAAGAGGCAGTAGAGTCGGCTGAGGAAGCAGCGGAAGAGGCGTCCAACACGGCGACTACCGAGGTGGACACCAGCGCCGCCGCGCCGGTTGCTGGCGCTGAAGTGGCTGAAAAAGGTGGC
>JAJRUA010000302.1 GCA_024278035.1 Planctomycetota bacterium
GGTACAACAAACGTGTGGACATGCTGATACCTTCCTGGAAGAAGTCGTTCAATAACTTCTTACTGGAACAGCATGTCCACCTTTTTGTAAGCCATGTACGCTTTAGTCGGATGAACCAGTTTTTTGTTCAGCAGCCGGTTGCCCGAAAGGCGCTGCCCGTTGAGCACAAGGCGCATCGCTTGCGTATAGCCTGCGACTTTGTCTGAATGCAGGCGTGCCTTGAGTCGCAGCACAGCCTGGCGTCCTTCAGGCACGGGCGGCGCATCGAATGTTAGAGTCGTTTCCTGCCCCTGAGCAACCTCCAGCTCGTCGAAAACGGGAACGGATGCCGCCCGTCCCTTGGCAATGCCGCTTCCCGCCAGAGAAACAACAAGAACACCGACCAAGAAAGTGCATAGACGTCGTATCATCAGTAAACCTCGTTTCAAAATAGATGGCACTCAGGTGTGGTTGCCCACTGGTCTTCGGCGGACGGAAAACCATGGTGACATACCGTCGCCGCCGAATCAATGATCTTTGACAACGGAACGGACAAACGCACTGCCGAACGGACTTTGCACCAGTCACGGCAGGAACGTCGAGCGAGCCGGGTGAGCGGGTTGGTGTCGCGGGCGTCGGTGCCGGTGGCGGCGTTTTGAACACAAAAAGATCATCCAGCTCGGGAAGAGGCCGCGATTCGTACCAATGCCTCCTGATTCTCCTTCAGAGCTAGTGCCGGAAGGTCCCGACGTGGTCCGGAAGTAGTAGGCTACCGCAGTTTTACCTGCAGGCTGCCCTGGTTGTCAGACAACTGGGCGGGAGAATCGTTCACTCGCAAGTAGAGCTGCCCGTCCTGTTCGGGCTTGAGCGTTTGCCCGAGGCCAATTGCAAGCGGCTTGGCATAGGGATTGCCCGTGGCTGATTGAATTGCTCCGAGCAACATTCCTAACGGGCGACCCTCATGGTAGCGGAGCGTGACGCCGCCCGGTTCGCAGGGCCAGGGCTGCGAGTCGTGGGCGATTTGAAATTGCCCGGTCGCGGTTACTTCGTACTCCTTGCCAGCAAGAAGCTGCCATCCGGTTGCCTGCCAGCCACGATTGGCGGCGATAGAAACTGTTTTTTTGTTTCTGTTCGTCGCAGAAATTATCGCCATACGCTCGGCATCGTAGCCGTAGTCGAGCGAAGCTACGTAGGCATTCCATTCTTGATCGAGTTTCGTATCGCGAAATGTCTCAAGAAAGCGTTGATTGAATTCCGGCTCGGCTACCTGCTGTTGCAACTGGCGAAACGTGGACTGCCACTGCGGGTGTGAATCGAGAAACTTGCACAGCGCCCAACACCAAGCGTACTGGTCGGTCGAGAGCATTCCTCGCTGCCCAAGCCCAAGCACTGCGTTGAGGCCCAGGGGTTCGCCAGCTCGGCTCGCTTCTCGAATAAGCTTAATGCGACCCCACATCGGTACTTCTTGCCGATCGGTTGGCATCACGCCGAGCCGTAGCTGCGCATCTTCCCAATGATGGGTCCCCAATAGCTCAGCCATGCCCTCGGAGTACCAACCAGGGCCCGCGCTGCCCAGTTGCGTATGCATAAAACCATGGGTTCCTTCGTGCAATAGCAGGTGACGTCGATAGTAATCGCTCGGCTGTTCGCTTAACCAGAGCTCGTAACCTTGAGCATAACCATTGACGAATTCGACAGCTCCAGGAGGCAACAACTTGAGTGCTGCAAATTTCTCACGGTCTCGCATCAAAAATCCCTGCATCTTCCAACGGGAAACATGCTGGGGAGAGATGCCAAAATACTCGGCCCACTCGGCGACCGCAGCATCGAATACGAGCGGCAATTCATCGACCGCGTTGCTTGCCGGCAGATCGGTATAGAGCCATAAATGGCGACCGACAATTTTTCGGATCCCAAGCTGCCCGGCGCGGCGCTCGTCGACTTTGCGGTATTTTGGCCTCTCTGCCACTGCTGCGAGAGAAGTCCCTAAGAAAAGACAAACGGCAAGAGGTAGCATCCAGGGTCGCATTATAAATTCTCATGGTAATCAACGGTCGGTGGGAGCGATTGAATAACTTTTCTTTGGCTCCGGCGATCTCTTGGATCGCGACTGTTGCTTTTTGTGTCTTTGGATAAAAGCCGCTTATCGTGATTTGAATAGTTTTTCTAATGCGCGGTTGATCTCGCTGCCAATCGCTTCGGTTGCGACGCCTTGCAACATTTGGCGAGACAACTCGGCGACGGCACGCTCGTCGATTCTAGGTTTCGAGAATGTGCCTCGGATAGGAATTCTGATCGTTTGGCCTACTAACGACCGCAGTGCGCGCTGTCGGTCGATCCATTTTTTTTGTATCGGGATCTCGATTTCTAGTGCCAGCGTTTGGTCAAATCCGACCGAGCCATAAGATCGAACAGGGACGTCATCGATTAAGAATTCGAGGTTACGGTGATAAACACGGCCTTCCGACACTTGGAAATCGATCTGGCGATTTTCGACCGTAATCGCCTTGTTACTGCCAGGCGTCACGGAAGCTTGCAGCAACGGTCGACCCTTTGTCAGGGCGTCGATTTGTTCCAAAATTGCGACCAACTCTGCAATCATCGGACCGGGGGACACCCGCATTTGATGAATCTCAAGCTGGCCCACCACACGGGATTTTTTCGGATCGTCGAAGGGGATCCGCGTTTCGTTAAGCGTGACGGAGAACTCCCCTTCGGCGCGCGTCGCCCCAGCGAGTATCGGGGCAATGTATTTGAGCATCTTCTCGCTCACCTGCGGCGACACTTGCACATGAGAAACCAGAGGGCCTTGAGGCAGAATCAACTGCTGCGGAGGAGGGTCCAGAAAAATTTTTGGGCTTGCGGTCAATCGCCCCTCTCCAACACCAATATCGAAAGGCAACAATTGAATTTGCCCGTCTCGTAGCGAACCTTTCACTCGCCCGGCGCTCAAAGGCAAACCATAGACCGTGGCAGTCGACCAACCGGCATCAGTCGAAACGGTCCAGCGACGCGACCAATGGGTCGGCTCGGCCGCTGTTTTGGAATCGGTCAATTGACCCGTTACTTGGAAACGTACCTGACGATCGCCCTGCAAGCGAACTTCGGGCCCCAAATAGCTTGCTAATAATTGGTCGAGCGTTTCTTCCCGGTATTCCAAAGTGCCGCTGGCCTGTAGCAATCCTTCGGTAGCAGGCTTATCTAGGGTTGCCGAACCACTGAGGCGAACGGTTTGGCCGGTGAGCTTCAGATCCTCGAACTGCAACCGGTCGGTAGCGATCGTGTAGACCGCCTTGCCAACGGCTTCAAGTTGAGGCTCAGCCCAAACAATTTCGGGGCGCTCGGTCGACGCAACAGGAGCCGAAGTCATACGAACAACCTGAAGTTGATCAATCGTCGTCGAAAAATCGGCCTGCAACCGCTCGGCGTTACTCGATAGTTTTAGCTTGCCGGTCGTCAAACCACGTAGCCAAGTCGATTCGGGCTGCCCAAGCATCGCAAAAGCGGCTGCGACTCGTTCGAGATTCGCGTTAAAGGCGACCTCGCCCTGGGCCGTTGGCACATCGGACGACCCCAACTCCACCGCAATATTACGCGAACGGAACGTCAGCGAGCTACTCACCAATTGCAGCTCACGACTGTTGAGGCTATTGGCTTGGGCATCCCAGCGACAGTCGCCAGAAAACTGCACTTTTGGCTCATCGATTGCCATCGCCTGATCGCGCACTCGAAGCCCTGTAATGCTACCTTCCGATTGGAGGACGTGAATGGTTTGATTCGCAAGTTGAATCTTCGCATTCAATGTGGCCTCTCCCGCAATATGTTCGGGCACCATTTCTACCCAAGGCCGTAATCGCCCCGCCCATGCTTCAAGCGGTCCGTTGCCGCGAATTTGCAGTTGCCAATTTTTTTCTTCCGCCCTCAAGTCCACCGGAGCAAGCAGCTCCAAATCAAATGCGTCGAGAGGGCCTTGCAGCTTGATCGTCCCCGTGGCTAGCTGCTGTGGCTTGAGGTCGACCTCTTGGCCTGTTGCTTGGAGGTCGACTTGCAACTGCGGCTCCGCCCAAATTGTTTGACGGTTGTGAGCTACTTCAAACTGGGTAAGCTGGAGGGCAACCGAAGCCTCGAATTGATTGCCTGCCCTACGAGCAAGCGAAAGTTCGCCTTCGCCGGTCCCTCGGAATTGCCAAGCCCCAAGATCCACAAATTGTCCTAGTTCCTGAGATAGCTGGCCTAAGTCGATTTGAAAATCGCCTGTCGTTTTGTCTGAATTTTTTTGAAAATCGGCTTCCACGAATGGCGCATGCAACGAAAACTGTTTTACCTGCGGCCCTTGTGCCGCAGCAGCTAACTTGACATGAGCTTCGATCGGTTGTTCCCAACGAATTGCCCGGCGTCCGTCGCTGCCAACCACATCGCGTATCAGCGCCGAAGCCGTCCACGCAGCATCAGGAGACTTTGGATTGCTCGCAGCTTGAAAGGTCAAAACCCCCGAGTCGATTTGAACCCCTTCTCGCAACTGCAAAGCCCGCGGCAACATGGCGGCTAACCGATCGAGCTTCACGTTGCCTGAAATATCGACCTCTCGCTTGGGAAGGTTCGTCATGCTAAGCGAAGTAAGTTCGTCGGGCGTCAACGAGCCGTTGACGCTAAATTGTGCCCAATCGGCGTCGGCTTTGAGCCGTCCGATGTGGATCACCTCTCCGTCGAAGTTTATTTCCCAAGGAACGGAAAGCTTCTGGCAACGCAACCGGTCGCCGGAAAGCAAGTCGGCGGTTACCTCGATTTGACTTGCTTCAAGGCTTCCGCTGGTTTGTACCAAAGTTTGGCCCTGGGGATCGTGGGTCCAGCGAATCTGCGCCGTCGACGCGACCGTCCCCGCTAAACGACTACCCGGCAAGATCCTCGATAGCAAAGGTTCGAGCGGTGCCAAGGGCAACCTCTGGGCCAGCAAATCGAGCTGGTGTTGTTGCTCGGCAATCTGTTGAAATTGCACCTTCAAACGCCCCGGCGGCCCGTTCTCGCCCGAACTAAGATTCATGGTGCCATTCAATGCGAATCCACCAGCCGCCGCACCGCCCAAATCGACAACGAAGTTCACTTGATCGAGCAACCACTGCTGCTGGGAAGGTTGATCGAAACCGCGCACCACACCTTCAACGATTTCTACCGTAACGGTTGTCGCGGGGCCGGAGGTCGAAAGAGTCGCGTCGTCCTTAGGCTTTGAGCTTGCTTCTCTCGCAGCCAGGAAATCTTCGAGGTTGCTCCCTTCAGTTCGAGTTACGACGCTGAGGAGGGGCCTAACAATCTTCAACTTGCCCAAGTCGTTTTGATTTGCCGCAAGAGATAGCAGCCAGCGATCGATCGTAATCGCCTCGGCAGAAAACAGCTCTTGTCCTGAGGAGTCGACAATCGAGACTCCGGTTAGCGTTTGCTCTCCAGTCCAAGCAAATTTCGCCCGCTCGCTTCGTATGTGCCAGCCCTCAGCAGGCACTGACTTGCCGAGCAGCGTATTGCGCAGAGGCGTGCTGGCTACAATCGTCGGTGCCGCAGCAATAGCCGCCGCCAAGAGCAGCAGCAAAACGATCAGCCGACGTTTTGCCCTGCGCGGTCGGCGCACGGGATAGTCGTCCGAATTTTCGGCGTCTTTACTTCTTCGGCCTTCGCGGCGAGATCCCATAGAAATCAATTCTAAGGGGCGACGCCCGTTGATCCTATAGCGAGTCGAAACGTGTTGTTGCTAGCAGTAAGTGCCTGCCTACAAATCGAAACTAAAGGTCCGTCCCAAGTAGCGAATAAGCCGACTGGCAAGAGTCCTCGGACCAGTCTTGATTCGTGCCTGACCAACGAGCCCGTTGCGAAAAAGTCCACGGGAGTTGTCGAGGCGAACAACCGCTTGGTAGGAAGTGCTCAGCGGACGCACTGCTCCGGTTGGGTCGGACTGCGCCGGCACAGGGCCGCCCGAAGTGCTTGCAAGTCGAGGCGAAAGTGTTTCCAGCTCGTCGAGTGCCAAGTAATCGATCGTACTCACAAACACATGAGCGGTCGACTCGTTGAACATCAGTCGTACTTCCTGGCCTTCGGTGACAAGATCTTGCTCACGTTGGTTAATCACCAGCACCGCATCCCATTGATCGAGATCGCCAATTTTGCAAAGCAAATTGTGTGGCCCCTCGGGCAGGAGCGTAGCACCGAGGTTCTCTTTCTCTAACGGCGAACCCGACCAACTTGCAAGCTCCACTTGTTGATCGCCCTGGGGATCGGCGCGGCGAGGCGGCGCAATCACGGTGCCTGCCACAGGAGCTAGCAACTCCAGTCGTTTGGCATCGCGTAGTTTTTGCTCCAATTGCTCGTTGAGCGCCGCCAGTTGTTCGCGAACCACACTGATTTGCCCACCTTGGCCTTCGTCGCGAAATCGAAGCTGTTGCAAACTATCGAGCTGCACCTGGGTTGCGTTACGCTGGCCACGAAGTCGCTGGATATCGATTGCTAAATCGACATTTCCAAGCCGGGCCAAAATGTCACCCGCTTCGACCTGCTGTCCAGGCTCGACAAGAATTTCCTCCAACGTCCCCTCGACCTCGACATACACCGAAGCAGCACCATGCGGTTGCAGCTCGAAGCTGCAAAGCACACTCGACGGAAACGGGATGAAAAACACCCCACCGACAAACGCGGCTAACAAGAGCAGGGTTGCGAACATTCGTACCTTTTTCACTTTACTCCACCTCCCGGGGACTCGGAAGAACTTAAACACTTTGACAAATGGCATCACGATAAGTCCATACAACGACATCAGTGCGATCAATTGACCCAGGACCTTGAGTCCATAGGGCTCGAATATTTTGTTGAGAAAATACAGAATCGAGAACAGGATCACCCAGCGGTATAAAAACGAAGCGACCGTGTAGAGTGCGAAGATCATGTGATGTCGTTTCGGCAAAAACGGATCGTCGGGCTCTTCGAGCCCCAAGCACCAGCTGCCCAGTTTTCGATTTAAGATCGTGCTCGCTTTTTGCCTAAGATTTGGA
>JAJRUA010000303.1 GCA_024278035.1 Planctomycetota bacterium
ACAATCGTTGCCCAAAGCCTTCTCTTCAAGCAGCGGTAGCTTTGCGTTTTATTATTCATTAGCCCCACGCACCGTTAGTTCGATCCGAATGAGTTCCTCGCCTCGCAAAACGGTCAGGCGGGCCGTGCCCTCCTGGCCGAGGAAAAAGAGTATCTCTCGCTGGGCATCGACGGTGGTCGCAACGGATCGGCCTTCGACCAAGACAATCAAGTCATCGCAACGCAACCCTGCCGCCGCAGCGACCGAGCCGACCCCCACTTGCTCCACGTAAGCAGGGGTTCGGACAGAGATCGACGGTATGAGGTGAATCCCGTACGAGTTGAGTCGTGGGAGCGAAGAGGAGAAGGTCGCTTCCCGGCTCCTTTGGGCGGGTTGGCTCTGGGGAATGATCGCTCTGGCGAGTGCCTCACGCAGCAAGGGGGTCGGCAGGGCATAGTTAATCCACGTGCCTGTCTCGCTGTTTTTCAGTTCCTTACCCACCATGCCTAGCAGACGCCCTTCAAGGTCAACGACGGCCCCTCCTGCGGTGCCCGGGTTGCTTGTCACGCAATCCACCAACAGCACGGGCGCGACAGCCAACAAAGGGGGCCCCCGGCGTGCCGCCGGCAAGGGAACCACTGCAGCAACCACACCGCGCTGCAAACTCACCGGCTCGCCACCAACTGCGATGTTGAAGGCATTGCTAAGGACATGCACTCGCTCTCCCGGGGCCGGGACCGTGTCGGTGGCAGAGGCCGTATCACCCCAATCAAAACCCCTGAGGGTTTCTTCTGTAGCAATCCTCAAAACAGCAATGCCTGTTAAGGAATCGCTCCCCACGACTTGGCCCGTGTACCGGTCGCCGTTGGAAAAAACGACGATCGCTTCACCCGATTCGAGCAACACGCCATCCACGGTCAACACAAGTTGCCCTGCGGAATCAGAGTCTTTGTTGGAGACAAGCAAACCGGTTTGATAGCCCTCAATCCCGCGGACACCCCCGGCACCGTACAGCTTAACGACACGCGTCGCGATGGTCTCGAGCGAAGCTTCCGCCCAATTGGCACTGGGGGCGGGGCTTGTAGCCGTCAGGCCTATCAAGAGCCACCAACAGCAGCAACTCGTTTTCCAAACGGTTCGTTTCATGAGCCCTCTCCTTCACGCAGGGAGATTTTTTTACTGCGCGTCCCAAAACGGTTGGGTACTTCCGTCTTTCTCAACGGCTGGAGACTTCCCGAGGGGGTTGGGGGTTGGCTCTTAATCTCAAAATCGCCGTAACGCTGGGGGCCCACATCGACGGCCATGCCACTTGTTCCTCGGAAGCCAAGCCGCGTCGAATCTTCGCTGTCGCGAAGCGAAGCCTCGATGCCCACGAGCCTGCTATCCGTTGGGTGGAAGAAAAAGACAAAAATGGCCCCCCTGTGCTCGATGCGTAGCGCGTCGCACGGCTCCTTCTCCGCTTTCCAAGGTAGGAGGCCCAGGTAGTAGGCGTTGTCAAAATCGTCAGCACCCTGCGTCATGGCCTGACGCCACGTCCAAAGTGCCGCAAGCAGGCCGGGGGCCCCTGCCGGCATACGCTGCGCAACAAAATCCCGAGAGGCATCGAAGCGCCGCCCGCCACGCGGCGAATCCCACAGAACCCCCTCTTGGTTGATCGTGACTTTCACTCGATTGCTTGCTCCCCCATCACCTGTCCCGTGATCGACAAGGGTGGCCGACCACTCGTAGGGTTTGCGAAAGGGGGCTCCGTTCCTTTCTCGCCAGGCAGTTAGCACTCGTTCGGTCTCTTGTCGCGAGAAGTAATAATTCGCAAAGCCCTTGCGCTCGATATAGAACTGTTGCCAGAGAGCATTTTCCTTTTCTTCGGAAACCGTTACGGGAGCTGCTCCAGGTTTTGGCGATGGCGGCCCCTGCTGGGCGGCGACCGCTTCGGCCAATTCCCCCGGTGCGTGAAGATCGTTCAAACGAACCTCGCATTCGACCAGCTCGACAGCTTCGTTGGTGGTACGCCGATAAACGAGCCCGGTTCGCCAGCCTGAGGGCAACACGCCAATCCGATTGAGGAACTCGTTGGCAGTGCGAACCTCATGGCCGCCGATAGCGACCAACTCATCGCCTGGGCGCAAGCCCCGGCGGTAGGCGTCGCAGCGAGTGTCAATGGCATCCACCCTTGCAATCGATCCGCCGCTTTCACGCCGAACCGTTCGTACCGTCACGCCAAGCGACGCATGATCGACCACGCGGCCACTTTTAAGGTGCGATAAAAATCGCATCACTTGGTTGATCGAAACCGCGTAACCTATGCCGACATTAACCCGCCCTCGTTTCTCAAACGACCCGCGGCCATTGATTCCGATCAAACGCCCTTCGCCATCAAAGAGAGGGCCTCCCGAATTGCCCGGATTGATTGCCGCATCGGTCTGCAAGCAGTCGGCGTATTCAAGCAACGAACCTGATGGAAATTGATAACGGTGCGTGCCGGAGATAATTCCTACGGAAATCGAGGGCGTAAAATCCTCGGCGAGCAAGAAGGGGTTGCCTGCGACGATCGCCGTATCACCAACACGAACCGCATCGCTATCTCCGATCACTGCCGCAGGAAAAGGAGCCTCTCCCAGCAGCCGGATGAGGGCGATATCACCCGTCGGATCGAGCCCCACGAGCACGGCTTCATGCGTTTTGCCATCGTTGGTCCCACAGGTCATGCGTGGCCCGCATGGCACGGTGACATGGAAATTCGTAATCGCATAGCCATCGGGACTGACGAGAACCCCTGAACCACCATTGGTCCCCGTCCCTTCAAAGATGGCGATCGTCGAACGCGACAGCCGCCGAACCACCTCAACCCGGTGCCGCTCCGCCTCGAGTACCGAGGCAGGGATTTCTGCTGCTGCGATAGGACTCCCTATCAAGCTGCAAACCGTTAGGAAGAAAAAACATTTCACCGCAGAACCTTTCACCATGAAGGCCACCGAGTACCCGAAGGTTCTTACCTTAGCCATCTTAGCGTTTCTGCGTGATTTTTTCATTCCCTCTCCACGTCCTTTTCTAAACGGAAGATTCCGCCGCTGCTTCGGCGTGTATGTCGTCCAGCTCTTTGCGGAGCATTCCGAGCAGAGCCTGCATGAAGGCGACCAACATCGGACCGACCAAGATGCCAATCGGCCCCAAAAGTTGCACACCGCCCAACACGCTGAGCAAAGCTAGCAGAGGGTGGAGGTTCGATTGGCCACTGAGGACGTACGGTTTGATGACATTATCGATCGACGAAATAATCACAAAGCCGAAGACCGCCATCGCTATCGCCGGCCAAAAGCCACCATTATCCGGGACCGTAAAATAGACCCAAGCAGTCACCGGCACCCAAACCGCCATCGCTCCGACGAAGGGGACAATCGCCATGAGCATCGTAAGGACCGTGAGAAGGAAAACAGGGAGCTGGACCGTTCCTATCGGCCCCGCTTCTTCTGGCGAAAAGGCTTCCTCGGGGATTGGTGGCATGATGTCCCCTTCGGCTTTATCAACGGCCATTGTCTGTGCCGGCGGATTCGGAACAAACGTCAGCGCGTAGTATCCCATGCCCGCCAGAAGCCCTTGTACAACCGCCGTGATTACTGTCGCGAGAACAACCGCTCGGCTTACGGTGGCAAATTGATGGAGCAGTTCGCGCTCATAATCGTCGTCCAATGGCGAAAGGTGCATGAGTGTCTCCAGCATCTCCGGCCCGTCGGAAAAAAAGTAATAGAGCGCAAAAATCATTACAGCAATGCCGAAGCCGAAGGTGAATAGTACCTGAACGCCTACCAAGCCGATGTTCGCCATATACTGTGCCAAGTTTCGGCTGGTGTTGGCCATCGTCTTGGCAAGATCAAAGTTTTTGTTGACGTTGGCTTGGTACCACTGTTCCCATTCGACGACCTGCGCCTTGATTTGATGGCCGATGCGTTCGTGGGCATCGTCCGTGAGAATGGTACTCACCACTTCACTCGTTTCCGCAAACGCCTTCCAGCCAAGCCAAGCTGTTGGGATGAGCACCGAGAGCGTAATCAAACCCGTTGCGATCAGTGCCGTTAGCTTCGGTCGTCCAGGAAGGCGATCGACGATGAGCGCGTGGAGCGGCTTAAAAACAACCGTCAGTACCGCCGCCAAGAAGAGCGGCACCAGAAAATTGGCCATCACCCGGAAGAACAACACGCTAATCAGCAGCACAACCGCCAACAGCACAATGAGCGAGATCACCCGTGGCACGCCCCCCACGGCGGGTAGACTACTCTCAGCCGGCACAACTTGCTCCACCGTCACCTCTTCGGACTCCGGCTTAGGAGGCTTGGTCTTATTCGGTTGGGATTTTTTTGACATCGAGAAATCATGCCGTGTCGCTAGAGGAAAAGGAAAACGCCCTGGCCAATAGTGCGAGCCGCACTTGCGTGTTCCGGTAGCTGCACTCGTATAGCAGCATGAAACGTCTGTTCAAGCGGAACACTCAAGTGATAGTTGCTCTAAGTGGCTAAAAGAGTCTAACATGCTGCACCGATGGATGAGATACCCGAAACCTCTCTCATCCCTTGATTTCTTCGTCGTCCCGTCCGTTCCGTCGCTCCTTCGTGGTTCACGACAATAATGAGCACCCCCGCTGAAACGAACCTGCCTTCTCCATCGCCCGCGTGGCGAGGTTGGCTGGTGGCTGCGGTGAAGCTGGCGGTGGTTGCCGTGATTGTCTTCGCCGTTAGTGAGGCAGTACGCGACGCTTGGCGAGAATTGCTCGATGAAGGCCTTCAAGTCAATCCGTTGCTTGCCGCGGCGGCAGGCGTTTTGTTTCTCATTGCCCAAGCACCGATGGTGTGGTACTGGCGACAGGCGCTCCTGGCACTAGGCCAACCAGCACCGGTACGCAACACGGTGATCGCTTACTACCTGAGCCAGA
>JAJRUA010000304.1 GCA_024278035.1 Planctomycetota bacterium
GGAAAGTACGTTCAATTGTCTCTCAAAAAACCTTAATTCAACCCATTTTGTCCCATCCCAACTCGAGAAACCCCACGTTCTAAGAGCTATCCGCAAGATTTTCCGGACAATATTCTCCGAATTTTGACCAAAAAATCGTTTTTCAAATCTGAGACAAAACCCCAAGAGAGGGGGGCAAGAATGACCAATGACTAGCGCCTAACAACCAACAACTAACCTAATATCCAATCGGCCGCACGCTTCGCAGTCGACCCGTTGGCTGAGGACGCGACAGCGAGATCGGCGTTGAGGTTTGATCCGTGGCCAGATTGCCGGCCATGTCGCGAGCTTCCAGCCGAACGTAGAACTGGTTGGGCATGTGCCGCTGCATTCGCCAAGTGTAGCTGCCCGTGTTTTCCAATCCTGACGCGATCGTCGACCAAGGCCCATGAGGATTCGTACTATAAAATAAACCGATCGGCCGAGGTTCCAGATTCCGATCCTCGACTGCCCAACGCAATTGCAAATGATCAGCCAGATTGCCTTGCCCCAGCTCGGTCGAGAGAAGCTCAGCCCGTGGGGTCTGCAAGTCGACCGCCACGATCAACTCAGGCTTGTCGCCGCTACGTGGTGGCGTCGCTCCGACCCCGTTTGCACCATCCACCAAAATCCGAAAGCCATACACGCCCTCATCAGGTACCGACACCCGCACTGGACTACGATTGTCTGAGTCGACCGTATAGCTTTGCCAAGTTTTCCCCTCGTCGTGGGTACCCCAAAGCTCAACCTTCGCAACTCCCCACGGACCGACCGACTGGAGATCATATTCGATGTCAAACGCCAGCGAATTCACCATCCGATCGCCAAGCCCAGAGCGAGAACTGGGCAACGGCGGGGCGGCCCAACCACTAGCATCGCCCGCGGAATTCTGATTATTGGACCCCAGAGACCTAGAGACACCAAGAGTCCCCGAGACCGCGAGAGACCCAGCGGCATCGTTCAATTTGCTCAATCCACTCCCACCAATAAGCTGAGCCGATAACCGACCCTGCCCGCTTGGATTCTGAGCCATAGTATATGGGTTTCGCAGTGGAGGTGTTCCCGCGAATTGCTGGGGAGGCTGCTTAGAAATACGAGGAGGGCTCGAATTCGAGGCCTGCGGACTAGGCAGACGGTTGTTGGCAGGCCACTCCCGCGCAGGAGGTTTGCTAACCGACTGAAAAGGGTCAACTGTCGCAAGGCCGGCGGGTTCCTTCATTGCAGGAGCACTCGGCAGTTGCAAGACCGGGCCGTCAACCGCCACTACGGTCGTAGATTGAACCTGATGGGCCGCTTGGTCAGAAATCGAGGCACGGATTTCGATGTTCTTAGCGGTATGAGGAAAAACCCAAGTGGCGGTTCCTGCCAAGTGGTCCGGTTGCGACACCTCTGGAGGTCCCAATCGGACTCTCGACCACGAACCGCCAGCTGCTCGGGCTTCTACTACAAGACTTTCAGGACGCAGATTGCTATCACGTGATTCATAATGAACTTCAATTGTCCCCGACTCGCCCAAGGTTCCAGAGACATCCAACTTAGGTTGCAACGTATCAACCGTGATATGCATCAGCGGCTGGATCGCAGCGTTAGGCCAAGGCTGGCCCTGTTGATCAAGATGACGCAGAGCAAACCAGTAATCCCCGTCTTGAGGTGCGTGATAGCCAAAGCCCCGCACATTAGGAGCAGCTTCCTGAAGAGTTCTCCAACCGGTGACCCCATCCTGCGAGACAAGCAGTTGAACTTTCGCGATCTGACTTCCTGTACTCTCGCGCTGATTGATTTGATAAGGAATGAAGAACACCCGTTGCTTCCAAAAAACGGGGGCCAACTCGGGCGGCGCTGCCGCATTGAGGTACGAAGTGTCGATTCCGAGTACGAGAAATACTACGAGACCGAGAGAGAGCTCCAACGATCGAACGGCAGCGAATGAGGGCAGGCAGCCGTGGACCGATGCCATGGGAGATCATCCATTAAAGGTGGGGTAGCAGGAAGGGCTGGGAGACTGGCGATTTTTCAAAAAGTGGTCTCCCTAGACAGTATCGGAGATAGTGTCTCGGCTGCTTGAAACGCAAGCAAGAAGTGTTCCGCTAGCAGAAACAAGGCGATTTTTACCGCCTCCGGGGTTTTGCGCGGTTAGGGGGCTGATATCAGTACTTATTCTGGACGTATGACAGCATCAACGCCATAATAGAAGAGGAAACAGGGGATTTGTTCTGTCTGGCTGCTAGCAAGGCGACCGATCGGACGGCGTGGAGGTACGATGACTCAAGCTTTCGAACAACTATCGCAAGCAGGACTACTGTTTGCAGCTATTTTCGTTATTACCGCCCTAGGCATCGCCGTCGTGCGAAGGTATCGCGGTGGTGCCGCCGAAGACGGGCAATACGGCAGTGAGATGATATCTAATTTCAGCGAACTGCATTCCGAAGGTGGGCTCAGCGACGAAGAATTCCGAACTATTAAAACGAAGCTAGCAAGCGAACTAAGCTCCGGAGTTAAACGGTAACAGCAACAAGGGTTAGGGCTGGTTATGACCAGTGCGGCCAGTGTTGCGGAAGAAGCCGTCTGCCCCGGTTGTTCGAGTGCACCAGAAGCTGCTGAACATCTTTGCAGCGAGAGGCCGATGAACGACTTTCGTTGGAGCTACGTAGAGTAAGACAGGCAGAGTTAGTTAAACAGCGGCTCGGACTGAGCGGACAAGGACGCCCCGCCAGGCATGAAGATCCGACTTATCGAAATCCGATAGGTTGACTCCTTCGAGCGACATCCATGATTAAATCGCGAGAACGTTGGGACGGTGATGCCCCAGCATTTCCTGCACACCTTGGAAGGAGAGTTGCATGCCATCAGGCAGAGACCTAGGCGGCAAGCGTGGGACGTCCAAAAAAAATGCGTTCTGTTCTTTTTGTAGAAAGAGCTATCGTGACGTCGGACCCTTGGTCGAGGGACCGGGAGATGTCTACATCTGTGGCGAGTGTATTGAGCTCTGTCAGTCCATCCTGGACCAAGAGCGAAAACGCCGCGGATCTAGCAAGCAACTGTTTACCAAAATCCCCAGCCCGCGTGAGATTGTTGCCTGCCTTGACGAGTACGTCATCGGCCAAGAATCTGCCAAACGCGTGTTGGCTGTTGCGGTTCACAGTCATTACAAGCGACTGATGGTTGCCGAAGAAGAATCGGATATCGTAATCGATAAATCGAACATCCTTCTCGTCGGTCCCACCGGTTGTGGCAAAACGTTGCTTGCCAGTACCCTGGCCAAGAGTCTGAACGTGCCGTTCGCCATTGGTGATGCGACCACGCTCACCGAAGCTGGCTATGTTGGCGAAGATGTCGAGAACCTGCTCCTGAAGCTCCTCCACTCGGCAGACTTTGACGTCGAAGCAGCTCAACGCGGTGTGCTCTATATCGACGAAATCGACAAGATTGGTAAGACGAGCCAAAACGTATCGATCACTCGCGATGTCTCTGGCGAAGGCGTGCAACAAGCACTGCTGAAGATGCTGGAAGGCACCACGGCGAATGTGCCACCTCAAGGGGGGCGTAAGCATCCCGAGCAACAGTACATTCAGATCGACACGACAAACATCTTGTTTGTTGTGGGTGGAACTTTCACCGGCATCGACGAGGTAATTAGTAAACGACTTGGCTGTCGTAGAATGGGCTTCGGTCAATCGGGCGACGATGCCGCCGAGTTAAGCCTTGGCGAAACGCTTGCCCAGGTGACGCCCGACGATTTGGTTGAGTACGGTTTGATTCCTGAACTTGTTGGTCGCTTACCAGTCGTGACTGCTTTGCAACCATTGGGCGAGGATGCGTTGGTTCGTGTACTGCAAGAACCAAAAAACGCGCTAACCAAGCAATATCAGCACTTGTTTGGGATGGAAAATGCCGATCTTAAGTTTACAGACAACGGGTTGCGAGCCATTGCAAGCCGTGCGGCAGAAAGAGAGACGGGTGCCCGTGGCCTGCGGTCGATCATCGAAGCCGTGATGATCGACATCATGTTCGAGCTTCCCGACCAACCCCGCGGCAGCCAGTATGTGGTAACCGAAGATGTCGTGGAAGGCCGAGAAAAGATGTTCAACGTCGAACCACCACAAACCAAAAGCGCGTAACGTTCAAGCAGCGGGGCTTGCCCGGCTGTCTCTCAAGTTACGCCTGCTTACTAGCGAGCCTAGGTGCGAAAGCGCCTAGGCTCGTTTTTGTTTGGGCGTCAGGCATGACGCGAAGCGTCATAACCCTGTCGTTTATACATAAGTCCGGGATCTGTTTTTTTGGCCGAAGGACTGACTCACCGTAGCCTAAGGCGGCGCTGCGCTTGCCCCAGGCTACGGTGAAAACAGGCCTTCGGCCAAAATTGGGTTTACGCCGACTTATGTACAAACAACAGGTCAAGAGAGCCCTGCTCGCACCGACCCATCAAGTATCGGAGAAGTCGACACGTTGGACGGTTGATGAGTCGGCGTCGCTGTCGCTCCTGGACCCATTCTACGACTTCGAGCTCTCTCCACGTGAAAGCACCCAACTAATCGCGGTGCCAATTCCTAGATTCACTATCAGCGCAACTGGTCCAATCCACTGGAAGCTAATTGAGTCGGCTGAGGAACGTACTTCTAGGTTGGTTTTCGGATCGATCTTCGTGATGATCTCGGTTCCAAAGGTCGCAGGATCGATCTGGAAATGATCGGACAGATACACCACCAGCGGGCCCGAGAATGCCATGACCATCGAAACGGCAATCGCGCAAATGGTCCCAATCCATACTCCTGCCGGTCGCGAGAAGGGAATAAATAGCGCGAACACAAAGAGCGAAAACAGTGGCGGGGTGAACATATTGACCGTCTTGCCGGTCACCTCGGTGATGTTTTCGTCGAATAGTGCGAAATAGGGGCTCAAAAGAATTACCGTGATACCAATGCTAAACGCCAAGACCCGAGCTGCCAGAACTTGACGAATCTCAGTTGAGGGCCGATAGCCAAAGCGATCGAGAAAGTCGGTCATGACCACTGCCGTGATCGAGTTGACGCCCGAGTCGATGCTCGACATCGCGGCAGCAAACATGGCCGCGACGACTAGCCCCGTGATGCCTATGGGCAACTGATTGGCAATAAAGTAGGGAAACAAATCGTCGGCACTCTCCTTGAGGCCTAGTCCCCCTGGAATCGTTCCTTGGTTCGCTTCATAAAACCCCATCAGAGACATGCCTACCAATGCCAGCGTGAGAGAAACGACTACCGCGACCGAAAGTTGAGTCGCCAATGCTCGGCGAGCGGCTTTCACATCGGTCGTGGCCATAAACCGTTGCACCGAGACTTGGTCTCCGCCTGCGGTGCAGACATACCAAACGAACATGCTAGTGATCGATCCGAAAACCGTCAGACGTACCTTGGGATCGAAGCTCACCAGGGGTTGCGTGTCCCAGTGCCCTTGCCATTGGGTCGGAAACCAGCCCAGTCCTCCAAATTCATAAGTAACGATTGCAATAACCAGCCAGGCACCGCCAAAGAGCAGGATTGTTTGGATCAGGTCAGTAACTACGACCGCCCGTAGGCCTCCGATCGAAGCGTAGAGAACCGAAACAAACCCGGTCACCCAGACGATCTGAGTGACATAGTCAGTGTTTCCGTACATCATGAACGACATCGCCTTAGCGGCGAGATAAATCAGCAGCGACATCCATATAAGTCGCATGACTAAGAACATGGTTGCGCCAAACAAACGAATACTTACGCCCAGTCGTTCCTCGAGAAGCTCGTAGGCGCTCGTTACCCTCTGTTTCATATAAGCCGGCAGCAGCCAAAAAGAGACCGCGAAATAGACCATCGGAAGCGCAATCAGATTGGTCATATAAATTGGGCCTTTGCCCAAAACTTCTCCTGGCACCGAAAGATAGGAGATCGTGCTGAGCAGTGTCGCAAATAGCGAGACACCTACCAGCATCGGGTTCATCTTTCCGCTGCCGACGAAGTATTCTTTGGTGCTCTTCTGCCGACGACCGAAGTACCATCCTAGGGCAATTGTGGACAACGCGTAGACCACAATAATCACCCAATCCACAACATGCAGGCCTCCCACAGAAGCCACAACTTTCTCGCCTTCCGTCTCGGCGGCTGTTTGGGCCATGCAGACGTTGCCTATCAAGGACAGCAAAAACAGGCAAACCACAGTTCGGCCCAGACGGCAAGGCTTAGAGACCAGACTGCAAAGCTTAAAGAGTCGCTCTTCATGACGCATAACGAACAGATCCTTGAGAGGCTTGGAGAGGTCAGAAAAGGAATGTCTCAGATTCTGCCTCGACCCAACGATTAGCAGTAGAAACTCGATGCATTATCTTATAGAAAATATCAATCGAAGTAACGCCCCAATTTGTCACGAAAGGTTCTTAAATTGCGATCCAGCAAAACTCTTAAAAAGTTGCGGGCCGGCGAGCCGGTTCGCATGAGCGTCATGGGCCACCATATCCCTTCGTTCGTCCATCATTCCGCTGCTGCCGGTTACGATTGCATTTGGCTTGACCTCGAGCATCGCCTGATTGGCGAGCAAGAAGTGCGAAACCTCTTGCTGCATTGCCACCTCGCAGATATCGATTGCATGGTGCGTCCTGGTACGTTGGAAAAAACGCAACTCTATCGTTACCTCGAAGACGGCGCCACTGGATTGATGATTCCTCACGTCTCAACTCCCGAGAAGGCCCAGATGTTGGCCGACGCGGTCAAGTTCCCCCCGCTTGGCGATCGCGGGCTCGATGGTGCCGGACTCGACGCCAACTATTATCTCGACGAGGTCGAGCAGTACGTCCGAGATGCAAACCAGGAAACTTTCTTGGTCGTACAAATCGAAACTCAAGAAGCGGTCGAAAATGCTGACGCGATTGCTAGTATCAAGGGCGTGGACGGAATGTTTGTCGGACCAGGAGACCTTGGCATGAGACACCGCCAAAAGGCTTCGAAATTCTCGGCCGACGAGGGTATGGAAATCGTTGCCGCCGCTGGTAAAAAACATAACACGGCTTGGGGATGCCCCGCCTTTAGCGTCGAACAAATGAAAAAGCTTCACGGCATGGGAGCCCAACTGTTGGCCCACGGCGGCGACTTCGGCGCATTGAAAAGTATGCTCGAAGAGTATGTCGGCCACTATGACGAAATGTTGGGAGGCAATTCATGAACCTGGAAAAGAAGATCGCCTTAGTAACCGGTGCTGGCCGCGGCATTGGCAAAGGTTGCGCGTTGGAACTAGCACGCGCCGGCGCAGATCTCATCATCAACGACCGCCCTGAAAGCCCCGACATTGCAGCCACAGCCGAAGAAATTCGGGCTATGGGGCGCGACTGTCACGTCGTTGAGTCCGACGTTTTTTCGCGCGCAGGTTGCGAATCGCTCGTCAGTCAAGCCCTCGAGTCGGCGGGCCGCATCGATATCCTGGTCAGCAATCCGGCCCGTAGCGTGCGCTGTTCGTTTTTGGACTACGATCCCGAAATATTCGAAAGTACTATCGCAGGAACTTTGGAAAGCGGTTTCCACATGGGCCAGCTCGTCGCGCGGCACATGGTCGAACGCAAAGAGGGAGGAAAAATCCTCTTCATTTCGAGTGTCCATGCCCAAATGAACTATGCTGACAGCATCGCCTACGGGGCAGCAAAAGCGGGGCTCAACCACTTGGCCGGCACAATCGCCATCGAGCTGTCGCAGCATCGGATCAATGTCAACGTCATCGAGCCAGGCTGGATCAATACTCCAGGCGAACTCGCGGTTTTTACCGAAGAAGCCCTAAACGAGGAGGGGAAGAATCTTCCCTGGGGTCGTTTGGGCACCCCGCAAGATATCGGGCGAGCAGCCGTTTTTTTGTCATCGGACGCTGCCGACTACATCACGGGAGCTGTACTTCCGGTGGATGGTGGTTTTATGCTCAAAGATTTTCGCTCAGAAACACTTCTCTCTACCGTAGCGTCGAAGAAATAGTTGATCCAAAGAAATGCCCTCAATCAAACTCAAAACCAAAGTATTTCAAGGCCAGACCAAAGGGCCTCACCTCTTGATTACCGCGAGCGTACACGGCGACGAGTTCGAAGGCATTGTCGCGGTGCAACGTTTAATTCGAGATCTCGATACTTCAAGCCTGCGTGGCACCGTAACATTGGTTCCGATCGTCAATGAGTCGGCCTACCAACTAAAGAATCGTTGCGGTGCCGATGGCCTCGACCTAGCACGCACCTGTCCAGGCAATCCCGACGGCAGCATTACCGAGCAAGTTGCCAGCGCACTGACTAAGCTCATCAAAGCAGCCGACCTGTATATCGATCTTCACTCGGGTGGCATCACGATGGATGTCTACCCTCTGGTCGGCTACATGCTCGGCGAGTCCGAGCAAGTTCTCGACTCCGCCCGGCGGATGGCCTGCGTGTTTGGCTTGCCGCTAGTTTGGGGTACGACCGACAAACTCGACGGCCGTTCGATGTCGGTCGCCCGCGATGCCCAAGTTCCCGCGATTTACATCGAATACCGTGGCGAGGGCCGCTGCAACCAGCGCGGAGTCCAAGCTCTCTACGACGGTTGCCACAACGTGATGTCTGAGTTCGAAATGCTCGAACAAGATCTCGCAGCACCGATCGAGCAAATTATCCACGAAGACCCGCGCCCCGATTCCGGACACATGCAGGCCTGCTACCCTGCCCCGCAGCCGGGTGTCTTCGAAGCCTCGATCCCCGTCGGCGGCCAAGTGGAAATTGGCGATGTCCTCGGCATCCTCAGCGATCCGTTCACGGGGGAGAGCGAAAAAATTCTCTCGACGCAGCTAGGCTCAGTCATCGTCTCGCGCACCTATCCCCAAGTCGAAAAAGGTGATGCGTTGGCAGTCGTTCTAGAAGACGAACGAAAACTCCCCAGCTGTTAATCCAGCAAGATAATTCAATAACCGGCCCGTCACGCGGTCCGAAACTGCGTCAAGGAACCTTTCATGAGCATCTGGCGATTCTCCGACCAACTCCCTCCCATCCCCGAGCAATACCAAGTCACACTCGGCGAAGGTGAAACGCCCCTCGTCCGATCGACGCGACTCGGCCCCTCGCTTGGACTCAACAATCTCTACATCAAACTCGAATCGTCCAACCCGACCGGTTCCTACAAAGATCGCTACGCAGCTCGCGCGGTCTCGGTGCTGCTTGCCAACAACGCCCCCATCTGTCTGGGCACCTCGAGTGGAAACGCCGGAGCTGCTGTGGCTGCGTATTCTGCCAAGGCGGGCCTCCGCTGTGTGTTGGCGCTGGTCGAAGCGGCACCCAAGGGAAAGCTGCGTCAAATGGCTGCCTACGGTGCCGAGCTGGTGCCGATTCGAGGTTTTGGCACCGATCCCGAGACGACAGAACAAATCATGGCCGAACTCGAACAACTGGCCAGCGACCTCAACACCAAGGTGCAAATCAGCGCATTCAAATACTGCCCCGAAGGAATGTCAGGCGTCAGTACCATTAGTTTTGAACTCAGCGAACTATTGCCCGACGGAATCGACCACGTCTTCAGCCCCAGCTCGGGCGGAGGATTGACCTTAGCTGTGGCTCGCGGGTTCCACAACTCGTCGATCAAACCGGCCATCCATTGTGTCCAACCCAGCGGCAACAACACCATCGCTGGCCCACTTCGCGAGGGCAAGCCGCAGGCACAGACTTGCCAATGCACGACTGCCGTTAGCGGGTTGCAGGTCGCCAACGTGATCGACGGCCACGAAACGCTGGCCGAATGTCGCGCCTCGGGCGGCAACGGCTACCTAGTCGACGACGAACAAATCTATGCCATGCAACGACGCCTGGCCCGCGAAGAAGGAGTCTTTAGCGAACCCGCCGGCGCGGTCGCGCTTACCGGTGCCGCCGAAGCGGCACGCCTTGGCGAAATCGACCGCGACTCCAAAGTCGTTTGCCTAGTCACCGGAGCTGGCTTCAAAGATACTGCTGCGCTGGAACGTCTCGCAGCAGGCGGATTGCATCCGATCGCAGATTCTGTTGATCAACTGGCTGAGCTGGTAAGATAATTACATTTGAGGAAGCTGAACAGGTATACATGGAGTGAGCAATGTCGATAAAAAACTTCACATGGTTGATCTGTCTAGCAACTCTCCTCTGCTTATCTTCGCTAAGCCCTGCTCTCGCCAAGGGGCGTCCCAACTTCGTTTTCTTTCTCGTCGACGACCTCGGCTGGGCAGATATCGGCTGCTTTGGTAGCACCTTTTATGAGACCCCAAATATCGACGCCCTTTGTGCTTCGGGAATGAAATTCACCAATGGCTACGCTGCCTGCCCGGTCTGCTCGCCGACGCGAGCAAGCATCATGACGGGTCGACATCCGGTGCGTGTCGATATCACCGATTGGATTCCCGGAAAACGCGCCAAGCCAAACGACAAGCCGAAGTTCCAGCACATAGACGATCGAGATAATCTAGCGCTCTCAGAGGTCACGATCGCCGAAGTGCTTAAAAAGAATGGCTATAGCACTTTTTTCGCCGGCAAGTGGCACCTCGGCGAAGAAGAGAGCCACTGGCCCAAAGCTCAAGGGTTTGATTTCAACATCGGCGGCAACTCGAAAGGCTCGCCACCCGGCGGGTACTACGCTCCGTGGAAAAACCCGACACTAAAATCAAAACAGAAAGACGAGTATCTGACCGAACGACTCACCGCCGAGTCACTTGCCTATTTGAACTCTCGCCAAATAGATGAGCCCTTTTTCCTCTACCTCTCGTACTACAACGTCCACACGCCGATCACGCCCTACCGCAAACGAGTCGAGCACTATCGTCGCAAGGCAGCAAAGCTTTTCACCGACGAAACGCGAACCACGACAGAACATCTCGTAGAATCGGCCACCCGTCAGGACGACCCAGCCTACGCTTCGATGGTCACCGCCGTCGACGATAGCGTAGGCGCGATCCTTACTCGACTCGACGAGCTGAACTTGAGCGACAACACGGTCGTGATCTTCTTTTCCGACAATGGCGGCCTCTGTACCAACTACCGAACTCGCCCCACTAGCAATCTGCCGCTCCGCAGCGGCAAAGGTTGGCTCTACGAAGGAGGCGTGCGCGAGCCCACCATCATTCGCGCCCCCGGCGTCACCAAACCTGGCAGCGAGACCGACACGCCGATCGTCAGCATGGATTTCTTCCCCACGATCCTACAGCTAGCTGGCCTCCCCCCGATGCCTAGTCTGCATGTCGATGGCATCAACCTGCTCCCGCTGCTAAACCAATCAGCCGACCTCGCCGAACGGGCCTTTTACTGGCATTACCCTCACTATCATGGTTCCTCCTGGACCCCCGGCGCATCGATCCGAGACGGCGATTGGAAGCTAATCGAGTTCTACCACTTCGGCAACGTCGAACTCTACAACCTAAAAGACGACCCCGGCGAACAACACGACCGCAGCAAGTCGGAACCAGAACAAACAAAGCTGCTGCTAGAAAAGCTACACACATGGCAAAAGAGCATGAACGCCAAGATGCCACAGCCGATTGAAAGCTGAACATGGCAAAACGCGTCGCCAGCGAGCAAACCAAATAGCCGGCCCGCCACGCGGTCCTTGGCTTCAAAGATACCTTGTCAACTAGCTGGACGACCGTTGCTAACTTGTATTTCAGACATCAACAGCAAGTCCAATATGCTGTAGTTCTCATCCTCCTGAAACACGATGACCGTCCGACCAGTTTTTGACAGAGCAACAAAATCGCGGTGCGTAACCTCAAAAGCCCGTCCGTCCGCCATGCGAATCGTAAACGGACGAAAGGGACTCTGGTGCAATGTGGCTCGAAATTGTTCAGTAGTCATGCCTGTATTATACCCGCTGCAGCCTCTCGCTTCTATACTCATCGTAAAAACCAATTTTTGAAGTCAACGAGGGAATATGACTCCTAGGCATTACGGAATGTTCGGGGCTAATAACTTCTCTACTCGTTTTTCAACATCAATGGCATGGGAAGCACCCATGACCGCGATTGTGCCGTCCTGCAAGACGATGAGTAATACAGGTAGAGCCTGTACACCAATCGATTTCAAAGTTTCATAGTCTGTCGAAAGGTTGATGGTTTGATTCCATCCTCTTTTCAAGATTATTTTGGCCGCTTTATCACTTTCTATGTCGACTGACACCGAAATCAAGACCACTCGGTCTTTCCACTCAGGATGAGAGCGAGCAACTTTTTGCAATTCGTCAATTGGTGGATAGCACGAACCGCACCAACTCGCCCAAAAGTCTAGGACCACAATTTTCCCGCGAAAATTTGAAAGCTTCAAAACCTTCGAATCCTCGTGTGATGAGAAACTCAAGTTAGGTGCTTTTTTGCCGATGAATTCTTGATAATTCGTGGCACCTGCGATCCGTATAGGCTTTCTTGTGAGAGTTATTTTTACACTGGACTTCTGCTCTTTGGGCTGAACTTCGAGCGTTACCTTGGTGCCAACGGGACCGCGAATCATACTTACGACATCTCCAAACGGCTTTCCCTGGACGCTGACGCACTTATCGTCGTTCTGCACGGATAGAAGTTGATCGCCTTCATGAATGGATTTAGACTTTTCGGCGACTGAGTCGGGTAAGATTTTGCTGATGTAGATAGAACCATCTGAGACCCTTAATGTCATGCCAACGCCTGACAAGATTGGATAACTTAATTGGACTGACTCTTCTGCCCAAGTCGGCTGCAAGTGAGTTGCGGTGACCAGGGACGCCAGAAGAAAAGAGGTTAGAATTAAACTTGCGGTTTTCATTTGCAATCCTTTACTAGGACAGAGTTAGTTTGTGACCTTCTAACTCAAATAATTATTATCCAACTCTTACATGCCACCTCGTTCTAAAACGTCCGCCCAATCTCATCCCAACGATACCCCAGCCCCGTCCCGGAAATCGTACTCGTATTGATCTTCCCCTTCGTGAGCCGATAGACCCCCGGATGGATTTTCGCTTCCAGCACACTCGTGCCAGGCAAAAACTGGCGGCTGTTCGACTCGACACCGCGTATCGTTTTCAGCCGACCCGCCAGTCCGACCGAGTGAATTAACGCAATGCCCGGGTTGGTCAGATCCTGCACCGCCAGCGGCAAACCCTTTTCGGTCAACTTGGCCGCAATCACCAGCTCTTCCGATTGGCACTTACAAGATTTTAATGCTGCACCGGTGTATCCCAATTCCAAAGCCAAATCGAGATCCTCTAGCGAAGCCAACGCCTCATCGACAATCACCGGCTTAATCGCCGCCAGCTCACGCACATCAAGCATCCGTCGTCGCAAGTCACGTTCGCACGGCTGTTCGCAGTACAACAGCGAATCGAATGTTTGCAGGTCACGTTCGCGAAGCTTGTTCAATAGCTCGACCATGTACTCGGGCGAATCGCACATCTCATTGGTGTCCGCTGTATACCAAATCTCGTCTGTGCCAAGCTTGGCATGTTCTTGCGTCGCCACCTTGGCGACCGAAATCATCCGGTCCAAATCCCAATTAAGATCGTTGCCACGCAATTTAATTTTTAAACAATGTACACCTTCGAAGGCGATCCACTGGTCGAGCGAGACAGGCAGCCCATCCTGCGGATCCTCATCAGTAATTTCAGACTCGGTCAATTTATCGAGCCCACCCACCAAATGAAACGCGTCGACCCACTCGGGCATCGGATTGAGATAGTCCGAAATGTACTTTCCCTTGAAGTCGTCTCCCAGCAAGCCAGACAGATCGTGCTGCATATGGTCCGGCCCATAACCCTGATAGACATCGATGCCTGCTGCATTGCCAAAAGCATCGTGCAGCGCCGCATCGACCGTTGAGGCACAGACAAGCGTCGCCATGCGAGGCATTTCGCCCTCGATCTTGGCATCGCGGCAAACTTGCTTCGCGACATTCATCATCTCCGCTTCAAGTTGCCAAAAAATATCAATCGGATGAGCAAACTCGTTGTACTCGGCCACCCGATGGCACCACCTTACGACGTAGTCCATCATCGCTTGCTCAGCCGCCACATGCCCAGCCGGACACGTGGGCCACGACCAATTGTCAGCCATCGGAATCGCACCCCAACCTTGGGCTCGCTGGCCCGCACGATTTTCGACCGTCGCGCGGACATGGCAAAACTGGATCGCTTCCATCACCACCCCCCCAAACTTCAGCGGCACACGAGCCTTTTCAGGAGTAAAGTAAGGTTGCAGTTCCAGGATGCGAATGTCTGTTTGCATAATACGGATAGGTGTTGAAGAAAATGGATGGGCGGTCGTCTTTGTGCCGCTTAGTGTTCTTGGCGGTTAAAGTTGCTAAGAAATATGGGTTTGTCGTCAAAGCTTCCAAAGCTCAGCAGCATTGCCGCCAAGAATTTTCTTACGGTCGTCAGCAGAGAAGAATGGTATTTCTTCTCGAATCAATGTCAACTCATCCGCCAAGGTGGGTCGCTGATAATCGGTCCGAGCTTGTCTCGAATATCCGGTGCCCCACAAAAGTCGATCCGCGCCAAACGCTTCCTCCAGCCGCTCGAGCCAAGGCCAAGCGTCGGGGAACGGATACTTGCCCGACTCCGAGACCGAGGTCAATTCAGAAACCTTGACCCAGACATTAGGAAAACGTGCCATGGCCAGCAGTTTGCGAAAATCAGCTTCTGCTTCTTCAGCGCCCAAGTCCACCTGACTCATGTGATCGATAATAATCGGCACTCCGGGAAATCGCTCGACCATCTTGGCAAGCTTGGAGAGTTGCCCGGTCGCGATGAAAAAATTGAAAACCGCGCCGAGCTTTTCTGCTTGCTGCCAAAGTTTTTGGTGCGACTCGCTAGTGATCCAATCGTCGCCGCCCTGCTTTCCATCGCGATAGTAGATTGGACTAAATCTCATGCCGGCCAGCGGATGCTCAGTCATCCAATAGGTCAGCTTGTCGGCTACTTTTGGGTCGGTAGGGTCGATTAGCCCATGCGCCCTAAAACGGTCTGGCGCTTGTCGCACACAATCGGCGACGTACTGATTGTCCCAACCGTGAAAGATTACCTGCACCAAAATGCTATGTGTCACATCATTGGCATCCATGTCCTCCAGCAACATTTCCACTGTGCCCTCGTGTGCTGGCTCCTTGAAATCGGGAGAGTATGGGTGAACGAAGGGATACTTACTCGCATCGTTCGCCCAGACATGCATATGCGTATCAACGACCGCAGTCGTCTTCGACTTGCCCTCGTTCTCGTTCGAGCGGGCCAACTCGTTAGGCATCAATACACAGGCACCAGCAGCCGAGGTGATTCTGCAAAATCTACGGCGGCTCACATGAGAGATTCGCTCTGACATTCGCTTGGTTCTCTTTTGGTAACGATCATTGGTAAGCATTCAACAGGTCATCCCGAAGGAGCCTAGGCGACTGAGGGATCTATGTAGAATCGTCAATTGCATCGGCGTCACGAATTCGAGTGGAAACTTGATTCCTCAGTCGCATGGCTCCCTCGGAATGACATCTTTGCCGCTTTTTGATTCCTGTTGCTTCCATACCCTAACGGTTACGATCAATTCATGGCTGAGCAAACTCTCTACGTGGGAATCATCCCTAGGATTCTATCATCTTTGTAGACAGAGATTCTATCTGGTATCAGTACGTGTCCCAACGTTAGTCGAATAGTAGCAACTGGTTAGGGCAAGGGGGTTGTGGGTTTTTGTAATCGGACTGAGCAAATAGCTCTATCAGTGGTGTTTTCTCGAAAATCGAGACACTCAGAATCTGTAGAATTGTGTAGAGCGACAGATTGAGCCCGAGTCGCTTTTTATAATGGCCACGAGCAGATAGACGGAGACCGCAATCCAGATTTGTGCTTTCACGGCGTTCTGGCTGGTGCTGTAGAACGTCTTGATGCGGAGGTGCTGCTTGATCCACTTGAAGAATAATTCGATTTGCCAACGAGACTTGTACAACGCTGCGATGGAGGTGGCGGGCAAGTCGAAATCGTTGGTGAGAAATACCAAGTGTTTGCCGAGAGACTCGTCGTAGTAGCGAATTCGACGCAAAGGCTCTGGATATCGCTGAAAGAAAAGGGCTGTTTCCAAGACCACCGTTTGATCGCACTGCACGCCAGTCGCCTTGTCGACTTCGTGAGAATAACGACGCTTGAAAGCAAAGTTTTTCTTGGCTCGGGTAACGAAGTACGCCTTGGCTTGGTGAAGTCGATAGAGTCGTTCGAAGTCAAGGTAACCACGGTCCATCACGTAGTAAGCACCTGGCATCGGGATCAAAAAGTCCAAAGCATTCACATCGTGCAATTTCCCGTCTGAAATCAGGATAAATTCGAGAATCGAGCCTTGAAGATTGAGCCGTGTATGGATTTTGACAGCCCCTTTGGCCTTGCGAAACTTGGCCCAAGGAAACATCGACAGGCTCCAGATCGATCGTGGAGGCATCGAGTGCATAAACAGTTGCTTGTAGATCGATTCCCAGTTCTTCCTTGGCGTAAAGGATGCGTGCTTGACCGATCAAGACCTGGGCGAAGTCGGCGTAGATTCGCCAATCGCGTGTCTGGTTGGCGTTGGAAAGGTTGTTGCGCGAGATGCCGCTGCGAATTCCCATGTGATACCGCTTGGTTTTTACGGCACGTAAACAGGTTTCGATATCGCGAAGGCTCTCCCGATAGGTTAGTTGAGCAAAAGCCATGACTCGCAATTGCTCGCTGCAAGGAAACGTTTTTATTTTGCAATCGCCACGGTACCGGCGGACGCACGTATCGAATCGACGCCACGGAAAAAACTCCATCACTTGCGAGAACACCAATTTGCCTGTGTGCATAGACCAATACCCCTCCGAATTCTCGGAAATCGGATATTATCGGCCAAGGCAATTTCAAATCGAAGCAGGTCATAAATTTTCGTAAGATGATAGAATGTAACAGCTTAAACTCAATCAACGTGAAAACGTTGGGACACTACTGATCCTGCCCTTTACCTGCCTTCTTGAAAACGAGCATGGCATCACGGTTTAAAAAAGTAAGGCAGAGCTATTCACGGGGCCTGATTATGGTTCCCATCGATGAATGTCGTCGAATTTTTGAAAATCTTTATCAAAGGACGCTACCGTTTCGCCGGTTGCTGACGCCCGTGCTGCCAGATAACAATCCACGTAATCGACGTTCGTTTTTCCCAGACGGCGTAAGGCATCGATAGCCAACTCAAGCTCATCGATTTCAACACCTGGCTTGCTAATCAGCTTGGACAAGGCCAAGGCGATCGTTTCCCGGTCGGTGCTGTAGAACGACTGCAAAACCCAGACACACTCCGCTAAAACCACATTCGGAATGGCCAGTACACAATCGCCCGAAGCGGCTTGAGCAAACAACGATGTGGCTTGGGGAGAGTGTTCGGGGTGATCATCTCGCAGAAAACGCAGAATGACATTAGCGTCCAGAACGTATCGGGTCACGCCTCATGCTCCGGTTGCTGATGCACCACGTGCTTTTGGGCGGCCTGACGCTCTTGCTCTTTGGTCCCGGCAGGCTGGTCTGTTTTCAAGCACCCGGCGAGGTCCATAAGCGATTCGCCTTCGGGCCGGATGGTGACCGTTTCTCCATGCACTTCATAGAGAAGCCCTTGACGTGGATGAAGCCCAAGGGCGGTCCGTACTTCGGCGGGAATGGTGGTTTGCCACCGATCGGTCAGTGTTGATCGTATCATGCTACACCTCGCAATGCGTTTCTTTGACATTGCATTATTGCATGAGCGGGGTACAAAAGCAAGCATTTTTTTTGTTTCTGCCCTGAATGACCTTGTAAAACATAGTGAGAGTCTATCCGAAAACTGATATTTCCCTAACCCGATATTGATAAGAGACTTACGGCATTCCTGCCCATTTAGCATAGGAGTGCCCGATGTTTACGAACGAACCGCGCCAAGCTTACGCAAGTGACCTGACCGACGAGCAATGGGCCTTGTTGTCGCCCATGATTCCCGAAGAAAACACCGGCAAGCAAGGAGGTAGACCTCGCGAGGTGTCGATGCGAGAGGTGGTCAACACGATACTCTACCTTGTCCGCACCGGCTGCCAGTGGGACATGCTCCCGCACGACTTGTTGTCCAAGAGTACTGTGTACGGCTACTTCGCACAGTGGCGAGATGACAAGACATGGCAGCGGATGGTTGACGCCTTGCGAGCGCAGGTACGTTCGGCCGCAAAACGAGATGTGACGCCCAGCGCGGCGTGTATCGATAGTCAATCGGTTAAAACGACGGAGGTGGGCGGCGGAGATCGTGGATACGACGGCGGCAAGAAGATCAAAGGGCGAAAACGTCATTTGCTGGTCGACACGCTAGTGCCACAAGTCAGAAATGATACTGGATGAGAAAGTGGTTCCCCCCAGCCCTTCTTTGCCCAGTCTACGTATTCCACGAAGTTGCTATTGCATCAAGAGATGCCTTTCTACCTTGTTAATGACCAACTTTCGAAACCGGTCTTTATCAAGGAGGAAGGCAATGCCAGGGAAGGCAGCACAAATTCCATGTACCGAAAAACAACTTTCGATTCTGAAGAAACTCGCGGCTGCGACAACGGCTCCTCGAAGAATCACTCAGCGAATACAAATCATCCTAATGGGCTTCGAGAAAAAGTTCAATCGAGACATTGCGACACAAGTCGGACTGTCTCCCGATCAAGTCGGCGTGTGACGTAGGCGGTGGAACGAATCGTTCGATGCGCTCGTCGCGATCGAATGTCGAGAATCGGCTGCCGCCCTGACACGTGCCATTGAGCAAGTCTTGAGCGATGCACCGCGCAGTGGTGCTCCGGGGACATTCACAGCCGAACAAGTGACGCAAATCTTGGCCACGGCTTGTGAACCGCCTGAGAATTCCGGGCGTCCCATCGACAACTGGACGCATCGCGAACTGACCGATGAAGTGGTTGCACGCGGGTTCGTCTCTTCGATTTCCGTCCGGCAAGTCGGTCGTTATTTGGAGCAAGCCGATCTGCAACCGCACCGCAGCAAGTATTGGCTGAACACGAAAGAGAAAGACCCGAAGGTGTTCAAGCAACAAGTGCATAACGTTTGCCAAACCTATTTGGACGCTCCGGAGCTGTATTTTCAGGAGAATACCTACACGGTGAGCGTCGATGAAATGCCTGGCATCCAGGCCCTGGAGCGGATCGAAAAAACGATTCCCATGGCACCGGGGCAACCCGCGCGGATCGAGTACGAATACAAGCGTCACGGGACATTGTGCTTGATCGGCAACTGGGATGTCGTATAAGGGCAATTGCTTTCTCCAACGATTGGCGAAACACGCACCGAGGAAGATCTGCTGCGGCACTTCCAAACATTAGTTCAAATCGATCCGACCGCCAGCTGGGTGATCGTGCTGGACAATCTGAACGTGCATTGTAGTGAGTCGCTTGTGCGGTGGGTCGCTGCATTGGAAGAGATCAACGAGTCATCGCTGGGTCGCAAGGGCAAGTCGGGGCTCCTGAAATCGATGGCAACGCGTCGCGAGTTTCTTGAGGAACGCAGGCACCGGATTCGGTTCGTGTTCACGCCGAAGCACAGTTCATGGCTAAACCAGATCGAGATCGTGTTTGGGATTGTGTACCGTCGAGCAGTTGCTCGCGGAAACTTTCAATCGTTGGCGGCGTTGCAAGAGCGTTTGTTAGGATTCATCGATTACTTCAACCGCACGTTCGCACGTCCCTTCCGATGGACCTACACCGGTCGTCCCGTTAACGCCCAAGCCCCACCCCGCCCTCGCACTTGGCGGGAAAACTGGGCAAGCTCCCGTCAATCTACGCAAGTTCTGCACTCCATCCCGTAACACTTGCGACATGTGGCACTAGGCCAGTTGGCAGCCGGGAGAAGCTACATCACCAATGGCCCTTTCTTGGAATTCAAAGTAGGCGAACAGCACATCGGTGATACGATTTCCTTAGCAGCAGAAAAAAATCTTATGGCAAGAGGCCGCGCCGTAGGTCGCATTGATTTCGGCAGCTTGGAATTGATCTCCAATGGCCAAGTCGTTCATTCGGTGCCCAGCAAAAAAGTAGACGACCATTTCGAAGCCGATCTGGAATTTGACGTCAAACTCCAAGAACCCGGTTGGCTAGCTTTGCGTGTGCCTCGCAGCATGACCAAAAACGAACTCGACAAAGAACTTTTCGCCCACACTAGTCCCATCTACGTCGAATTGGCAGACAAGCGAATCTTTCGGCCACAAATAGCGAGGCAACTCATCAAGGAGGTCGAATCAAGTATCAGCAAGATAAGTTCGTTGGCCGTTTTTGATGCGGGAGAAGAACAGACGGTGCATGAAGTCTATCATCGAGCTATTAAAGCCCTGCGTCAGCAGCTAGAGCACAATGAAAAAAACTGAAAACGAGCGATTGTTTTTTTGCTAAAATGCTGGCTGCAATTTTGCCGGGCATTTTTCTTTTTGCACAATTGCATCCGTGGGAACTGAAAGAGGAGGAATCTGTATGCGTATGTTTACTTGCCGCTGTCTTGCCCTGGCTCTCATGGGGACGGCCCTATTTCAAATTTCCACGTTGCGAACTCTGGCTGACGAAGATCCCATTGTCAAGCAAGTAACCGTTTTTCGCGAAGCGGGCCGGTTCGCCGGCTGGCCGGCAAACCACGGCATGTGGGTTTGGGGCAACGAATTGTTGGTAGGCTTTAGTCGAGGCTATCAACAAGATCTCGGCGAGGAATTTCATAACATCGATCGAGAAAAGCCGGAAGAATATCTACTGGCTCGCAGCCTTGATGGTGGAAAAACTTGGGTAGCTGAGTTTCCGCTTGAGAAAGGCGATTTGATTCCCCGCGGCGATGCGTTGCATGGCACCGAACTACCCGGCGTTGATCTGCCGCCACTGATCGATTGCCCAGGAGGAATCGATTTCACCCACCCCGATTTCGCCATGACCTTGCGTATGGGAAGTAAGGACGGCGGGCAATCTCGTTTTTCCTACTCCTACGATCGAGGTAAAGATTGGCAAGGTCCATTCAAGCTTCCCGACATGGGGACTCCCGGTGTGTCGGCACGTACCGACTATCTGGTCGATGGCAAGCATGAGGCGACATTCTTTCTCACCGCCGCCAAGTCCGATGGCAACGAAGGGCACGTGTTTTGTGCACGATCTTCCGACGGAGGCAAGACCTTCGAATTCCTGTCGTGGATTGGCAAAGAGGTACCCGGCTACGAAATCATGCCGTCATCCGTTCGCCTCTCTCCTACCAGCTTGCTCACCACCACCCGCGTCCGCGAACCTGATTACGGCTCAAGCTGGATCGACGCCTATGCGTCGTCAGACAATGGTAAAACCTGGAAATACATCAGTCGGCCAGTTCTCGATACGGGCGAAGGAAATCCACCCAGCACGATCCTCCTAAAAGATGGTCGCATTTGCCTTACTTACGGTTTCCGCGCACCACCTTACAAGATGTGCGCAAAGCTTTCGAGCGATGGCGGCCGTACCTGGAGCGACGAAATCATTCTCCGCACCGGCGGTGGAGGTCGCGATATGGGTTATCCCTACTCCAAACAATGTGCCAACGGCAATGTCGTTACCACCTACTATTTTTGGGACAAAAAGACAGGGCCTGAACGATATATCGGAGCCACAATTTGGGATCCTAGCAAAATTGCTCTCCCAGAAAAAGCAAATTAGGGTTTAGAATGCAATTTATTTTATTCCTGTACCAGAGCCTCTTGGAGGCACGGATATTCTTCAAAAACCTGATGTTAGGCTGAATGACAATGGTCGTGAATCGTAGACAATTTCTAGCAAATGCAGTGAAGTCGGGTTCCGCGCTGACATTGGGCGGGGTGGTGCCGTACGCGCACGCGGCCAAACCGGTCGTTGCTGATCGCCAGCCCTACTACACCTTACCCGAGCATCTGCCCAAGAAACTTTCCATCGGAATGTTCATCTGGAACTGGGTGACGATGGCTACTCCGGGAGAACCTTACCACGATCTCGATAAGGCAGTTTCGGGACTCGCTGAAAGAGGGTTTAACGCGGTCCGAGTGGAAGCAGGTCTCAACTGGTGTTTCGACATCAATGGCCAGCCACGGGGCGAAATGGAATTCGGACCCTGGATATCCGGCTATCAAGACAATTTAACTTCCGTTCATGCCGTCGGTGGCGGAAAGCACGATGTACTGAAACGTGTCGTCCGTCTCCTGGAACTTGCCCAAAAGCACGGGATCTACGTAATCTTGACCAGTTGGGAATACCAAGACAGCTCGTGGTTTGTGGCGGACAAAAATATCCGTGCCCAAGTGATGGGTGTTCCGAAAAAAGAACGATTTCTCCATATGGCCGGTCAACTCGATCGTCTGTTGCGAATCCTAAAGGAGAAAGGACTTCACCAGAACATCGCGTTTGTCGAAATTCACAACGAACCCGAATATAGTTTGTTTCCAAAGGGCAAACGAGGTAAACAGCTCTACGAGGAGGCGATCACGTTTCTTCGCGATGCTCATGACGATATTCTCGTCAGCGGCGACTCGTCTTTGCATGACGCCTCGGCCGTCCCCGATAACGTCCAGGTCTATGACCAGCACACTTACACCGGGCTGTACACAACGTCGCTATTTCCTCAGACCGTGTGGCACAAAGACTTCGACCCAACCAACCCGCGAAAGAACGAATTGCTGCAGCAGCTGCTCAAGGAACAAATCGTCCCGTATCAAGAGTTTCAAGCCGCCGCCAGTAACATTCGCCCCTGGTGGATACCCATCCAATGGCTCTACTATAATCTCGACAACCAGCGATTCGACGCTTGGATTGCCGAACAATATCGACGCGACGAAGTGACGCTCAAAGCCCGAGCCCGCCAGTTCTTTGAAGGCGATGCCAAGGTGGCAGCGAGGAGGGGTATCCCTGCCGTATGCGACGAAGGAGGCTATTTCTAGCCGCCGCTTGGTTCGAACTTTGAGCTAACCCTGCCGGGCACAAGCATGTTCCAATACCAAGTCGACCTTGCCATCCAACACGGCTATTGGGGCATGATGCCGACTACCTATTGTGGTCCTGAGCATCCCGTTTGGGAAAACGTACCATGGCTTCAAGCAATCAATGGGCGTTTTAAGGCGGGAAAATTATTTGAAGCCGGCTAAACACAAAAAGCGAGAAGAATACATGAAGCCTTATTGTCTCCCCTTGCAGCAACAACTCTTGATGAATCTTTGGTGCTGCCTACTTGTCTCCTTGTTATTCATGGCCTGTGAGTACCAAGCCTCGGTCTGCGTGGCTGCCGACGAGATCGTCACCCTCAATCGCAAGGCGGATGGTTACCGTGGTATCTGGTACATGAACCAGAAATCGGGCGACGAGTACGTCTACAAGTACAGTAGCGGGTTGGGAACCTATTGTGCGAAGCACCGCCCTTTTGCCGTCTATTGCAAAGAAGTGGAAAAGACCTTCTTTTGTTTTGGTGGGACGACTAAAGAAAGCAATCGTGAGTTGCTGCACATGGTTTCTTACTTTGACCACAAAACCAAGACCGTCCCACTCCCTACCCTGCTCTTGAACAAGCACACCAACGACGCCCATGACAATCCCGTCATCTCGGTGGATGGCGAGGGATACATTTGGATATTCTCGACATCGCACGGAATATCGAGGCCCTCTTACATCCATCGGAGCAAACGTCCTTACGATATCGAAGGGTTCGATCTTGTACCTGCTATGCGAAGGGATGGTAAAGAGGAAGTTCCGATTGCCAATTTTTCTTACATGCAGGCATGGCATCAGCCGAAAATGGGTTTCCTCTGTTTTTTCACTCGCTACAAATATCCGGCAGCACGTACTATTTGCTCCATGCATAGCCCCGACGGAATCCACTGGAGCGAGTGGCAACGAATAGCGGCAATCGGTCAGGGACACTATCAAATCAGCGCCCTTGGCCGTCAACGGGCCGGTTCCGCTTTCAACTACCATCCCAAAGAAAAAGGACTCAATAGGCGTACAAATCTCTACTACGTTGAGACCACCGATGTCGGGAAAACTTGGCAGACTGTGGACGGAAAACCTCTCGACCTTCCGCTCACCAAGACAGCCAACGAAGCCCTCGTTTACGACTACGAAGCCGAAGGGCTGAATGTCTATCTGAAGGACATCCGTTTCGACCATCAAGATCGACCCGTGCTCTTGTGTCTGACCAGCAAGGGATACCAGTCGGGGCCCAAAAACGATCCTCGCACATGGACGATTGCCCGCTGGACTGGAGCAGACTGGGATATTCGGCCGATCACTACGTTGGACAACAACTACGACTTTGGACAACTCTGGTTTCGCTCTCCAAATGATTGGCGGATTATTGCCCCCACCGAAACGGGGCCGCAGCCCTTCAATCCTGGCGGAGAAGTTGCCATGTGGAGTAGCGCCGACCAAGGAGTCACTTGGACCATGCAAAAACAATTGACCACTGGCAGCGGCAAGAACCACACCTACGTCAGGCGGCCAGTAAATACGCACCCCGATTTTTTTGCTTTTTGGGCCGATGGACACGGTCGTCGGCCCTCTGAGTCATCACTCTACTTTGCAAACGACCGGGGCGAAGTGTTTCGTCTTCCTCGCAACATGCAAGCCGACCATGCTCGGCCAGTGCAAGTAAGCGAGTGAGGCTACGGCGAACGATGCCATCGGCAATTGACTTTTACGAATTCGAAGCCCCCAATGTTTTGCAAATCAATAACGCTGCTTGTCGGATGGTTTCTGCTGGTCAGTAGCTTGGCATTCGCTGCCGAAAAGCCTTCAGAAACACCTCGTCCGAACATCTTGCTAATCACAGCCGACAATCTGGGCTATGGAGACCTTCCTTGTTTTAACTCCCAGTCCAAAATTAAAGCCCCTAATTTTGATCGATTAGCGGCCAGTGGCGCAAAGCTTACTCAGTTCTATACCGCTTCGCCTACCTGTACGGTCTCGCGGGCATGTTTGATGACCGGAAGAATTCCTCAGCGGCATGGCCTCGTCGATCAGTTGGCCGGTATCGAGGGCAACTACGGTGTCGGACTAGATCCCGACGAAACTCTGATCCCTCAAGTTCTTCGCACGGCCGGCTATGCTACCGGGTGTTTCGGAAAGTGGAATATCGGCTTTGCCCCTGGTTCACGACCGACAGAACGCGGCTTCGACGAATTTTTCGGCAACGCCTCGGGCAACATTGACTACTACACCCATAACTACAAGCGACGGCACGATCTCTATCGCAATACTACCGAAGCCCATGTCGAAGGGTATTCCACCGACTTATTCGCCGACGAAGCAAGCGATTTTATTTCGCGTCGCCACGATCAACCCTGGTTTGTCTACTTGCCGTTCAATGCCCCGCATTTCCCCGACGGTAGGAACAAGGCACCCGGGGAAGAAACCATCTGGCAGGCTCCCGATATCGCTTTCGATTCCTATGGCTACGACCCATCCACGCGCGATGAGCAACAGCGGTATCGGGCCGTCGTTACGGCGCTCGATAGTGCGCTTGGCCGCGTTCTCAAAACTCTTGACGACCTGCAGCTGACCGAAAATACGTTTGTCTTTTTCTATTCCGACAACGGGGCCTTCATGCTGAAGAAGCGAGGTCTAGAGGTCTCCTCCAATGCTTCCCTTCGCGACGGCGGCGTCACTTGTTGGGAGGGAGGCCTCCGCGTTGCCGCAATTGCCCGTTGGCCGGGGCAAATCGAAGCGGGCAGCACAATTAACCAACCGCTTTGGTCGCCCGACTTGATGATCGCTTGCACAAAACTTGCTGAAGCCAAACTGCCCTCGCAGCTCAAGCTCGACGGCCTCGATCCGCTGCCTGTATTAACTCGTCAGACAAAATCGCCTCACGAGTCGTTTTACTTTGTTTTTCGAAAACACGCCGCTCTGAGAATGGGCGATTGGAAAATCGTCCGCACGCCAAAAACCGCACCCTGGCAGCTTTTCAATCTTGCAAATGATATCGGCGAAACCAACGACCTAGCCAAATCAAATCCTCAGCAACTAACGAAACTGATCGCCAAATTCAAAAGCTGGGAATAGGAAATAGTTTTCAGTACAAAGGACGACTTCATGGAACCGACTTCACGACAGAGTTTGATTTCTTTCTTGCTAGTTATTTCGGCAGCCTGCTTCTTGCCACAGCCGGCCAACTCTGCCGAGTATCAGCGTGCAGTCATCCGGATTGGTGCAAGGGCCAATGCCGTCGAAAAAAACATTGCCAAGCTGCTTAGCACTCGACTCAGCGAAACAAGCCAAGTTGTCGTGCGACTGGAAAGCGAAACGAAAACCGGTCCAGCCGCCGAAAACGAATTGCTCATCCTCCTAGGTACGTCCGACACTCATGACGAAATCGCCCAGGTTCTCAAGTCAAACACCATTCATCCCCCCACCGAAAACGATCCTGGCCCCGAAGGGTTTTTGCTAAGGCTACTGCCTGATTCCTCCTCCCCTACCCTCGTGGCTGCTGGCGTTGACTCCCGAGGCTGTCTCTATGCGGTGGGCGAGATTTTGCGTCGTGTCGTTTTTGATGACGACGTTTTCGAGCTGCCCGATCGCCTTGATTCTCGCTCCGCCCCGGCATTCGAGATCCGCGGCACGCAGTATGGCCAGAGCCATGTGGCAAAAAAGCTTGCCCACGTTCGCGATTGGACAGACGAAGAAACCGAGCGGATGATTTTGGACTACGCCTTGGCTGGTGCCAATATCTTTACTACGGGCCCTGGCCCGATGTTTGACTTCATCAAATCGTACGGCCTGATGACTCAAGGCGGTTTCGGCGCTAACATTGGTAGCGACCCTAAGCATCCCGAGTGGAACGCCTTCGAATCGATCGGACGGATTGGGTATGTTTGTCTCTCTGAGCCCGGCGCACGTGAATTTATGCTTCGTAAGTGTGAATCGAAATTCAAAAATAGCCCCACTTACGACCTCGTGAAATTCCAAGGCGGCGACGGCGGCGGCTGCGAGTGCGATCGTTGCAATCCGTATGGTAAAAAATTTATTTGCTTGGTCGAGAAAATGGCTGCGATTATCCATCGCTATCACCCCACCACTCGAGTGTATTTCACCAATCAAAAATTCGACGACCAAGACGACCAAGCGATTTTCGACTACCTCAACGAAAAACCCCGCGATTGGCTCTGGGCTTGGGGCTACGGACCAGGATCAGACGCAACAAGCTGGCAACCGGGCCACCGCCAGACGCATCGTATGGATTTGTTTCGTTATCCTGGCTTCGGCCCCTACGGTTTGTATCCCAAAGAGATTTTGCATCAGATGCCTAAGCGACATGCCCTACTCTTTTACAACGAGATCACGCACTGGAAGTATGCCCAACATGCCTACATTCAGATGTACCCCCGGGCCGATCGAAACGGCGATCTGCCGCCCCCTTGGAGTCATGAAATCTATGAGCGTCAGCCTGACCAAGCACTCACCATGGTTTACAATCGCCTCTCCTTTTACGCTTGGCCTCGTTTCTATCATCGTGTCTTCAACGATCTGATGCCCTACGGCGTAGGGGACATCACCCATTCCAGCGGACACCACGACCATTTCAATCAATGGATGTGGCAACGCCTGCTCTGGGCACCGCGAACGACCGTCCAGGAGGTCGTCGACGAATATTGCAAAACTTGGTTTGGTCCGGAGGCTGCGCCCAAGATGGCCGAGGCTCTGTTCTTGCTCGAAGAAAACCTAGCAGAACAACCCGGTACGCCACTCAAGGATAAACAAGGAATATCTCACTACTACGATCTGGTCAAACAAGCCGGCGAGCTGATGCCTGCCCAGCGGATGAAACAAAACTGGCTTTGGCGAATGCACATGCAAAAGGCGGCCTTAGATTGCTATGTACAACTCTCTGTTCGACAACAACACGAATTGCAATCTCGGGTCGAGCAGCATCTCGCCAAGTCGCTAGACTCGCCTGACCTTAATGCGGCAATCGGCCAAGTATTTCCCTGGTTCGACCAGTTGGAAGAATCCTCCCAGATGGTCAGCTTGCGAGCAGAGGCTGGCCGCTTAGGCGAACAAAGCAATCAGCTTTATGGTGTTCGCAACGACGGCTATTTTAATCTTGAACACGATTTCCTTGGCTTAGGCTGGCTGAAACGTCAGCTTGAACGCGCCCGCAGCGCCCCGGCAGAGGAAAAACTCGAATTGCTCTCGATGATTGTCGATTACGAAAACCCTGGCAAAGGAGGCTCTTACGACAACCTCGGCACGGCAAACGTCGCCCCGCACGTTACCTTTGGCTATCCCTACGACCACGGCCAGCCCTACGTCTCGGAAATGTTGGCCGAGGGAAATCGCCCCAGCCAACGCTCGATGCATTTTACTCAGCACGAAGATCAAGGCGTCACGCTTAAATATCAAGACCTTGACCCTGCTGCCACTTATCGAATTCGATTCACGCTGGTTCGTCCCTGGTTTCAAGAGCGTTACCGCATGCGAATGAATCAAAAATCCCAAACCATCTTCGCCGACGAGCATGTTTTAGCTCAGGATGTTGAGCTGCCTGAGAAGATGAGCGATTTTTTCACTTACGAAATCCCCCTAGCAGCTACGCGTGACGGAAAACTTACCATCCGCTTCGCCCGCGGCAAAGATGTTGCCCGTGGCGATCGAGTCACGGTCGAGCAATGGCGAAATTCCGGCGGCTGGGGAACACTGGTCTCCGAAGCCTGGCTGATGAAAAACGAGGAAAATTGATTATTGATTCGGGAGCAAAAGCGGAAAGCCGGGAGTGCTCGTAGCTGCCGACTTTTGTCAGGTTGCTTTGGTGACAAATGGACAAAACTCCAGGGTTGGTCCTTGGTAAATCACTTGTTTTCTAGCCTTTCTGGCTGCTGTCGAGGGTGAGTTTTGGCACGAAATCGTGACATGTGCGTTGAGTGGACAAAATTATTGGGTCTGGAGGACCATGGGACAGTAGGACTGGGGGACGATGGGACTGAAACCACGAAACGCACGAAAAGATTGTAGCCGGACTGCCACGCAGTCCTGGGATCCTCAGTGGCATGGTCAAGGGACCTGGGGAGTTTTTAAGTTGTCAAAGAACATTTGCTGCAAGGTACGGTTCTTATTATTGCCATGCTAAGGTCGATTGCGAGCGTTATTTTTGGCCGCGCAAGAGGCGTGGAACGCAGAGTGCGCAGAGGGACGCAGATTTTTTGCTGCGGTATGCTCCGACAAGCTTTTCGGACATGAATCAATCGACTGCATTTATTGTACAGTATTGAGTGGGTTCTGTGGCAAAGGTTTTTCAGTCAGGCGGCACAGGTGTAAACGCTGTATTGGATAGAGCGGGGGAACTGGCCTAGCACATCAAAAACTAAGACCATCGCTGTCCCCGTTTCCTTCCTGAATTTCCAGATCGCTCGTTAGCTGATCGCGTCTTGTCGCTGCCTCGCTAATTTGGTGACGCGACTTTTTACACCCTACGCCATGACGTCATCCGCCCTCTTGGAAACCTGGATAAAGCGTCATTCCTCCGTCGACGTATAACGTGGTGCCGATGATATAGTCGGAAGCATCGGACGCCAACCAAACGGCCGTACGACCGATATCGATAGGATCGCCGACCCGCCCATAAGGAATCAACGTAAGA
>JAJRUA010000305.1 GCA_024278035.1 Planctomycetota bacterium
AGCTTTCCACCGTTGGCCGCGGCATGGATTCGTAAGGCTTCGAGGATTCTTAGGACTTCAAAACGGCGGGTGTTGCGGGTGACTGTCTCTCGCGTACGTTTGAGACTTTTGAGTACTCTTACGAATTCGCTTTGTTCCTTTTCGGCTCGCTCGATCGTTGCCGACATACCTTCCATCGCTTCAAGGTAGGGCAAGTGGTAATATTTACCTATTTCCTGTTGCCAATGTTTGATGGAGTGTAATGCAGCCAAAGAGACGACTTGTTCTTTGGGCATCGTTTCAACAAGCTCCTCATTGAGGCCTTGATTGATAAGCGATTGCTTGGAAGTTGGATAGCTCCCCAGTGTTTTCAAGTAGACTTCAGCGACGCGAAGCTCACTGTTCTCATGGTCGCTAAATAGTGCGTAGTACTCGCTTAACGTGCGGAGCACCTTTTGCCAATCTTCTGGACTACGATTCTTAGTTTCTAAATTTCTCAACTCAGGATACGAAAGATCAAACGCACTCATTTCAGCTTCGAGACCACCTCGCATATCAATGAATGGCTGTGGCAACATGCTTAACGCCCAATAAAGATTGGGCGCATCTGATTGTTGTACTAATTCAAGGACTTGCTTAAGCATCTCACCAGAAGTCGCAACTCCGACGAGCCCGTTCACTAAAGTCTCACCTACCGCTATGTTTTTGCCAAATGCTAAGCCGGTTTGGATTGTTTCGATTGCTTGTTCGAATTCACCACGGGCAACCTGAATGCGAGCCGTTGCTGATAAAATTCTGGTGAAATCGCGGGTTTGTTGCACCTCGGGTAGGAGAAGTTCAAAAAAAACCCCTTCATGGATTAGCATTTGCCAATCACACGCAGTACATAAGGCTCCATGCCTAAGAAAATGGATGTCGAACGGGACCCTCGCATCTTCTTCAAGCAAATCATGAAGTGACGTTTCTCCCCAACGATCTACTTTATTTCGTATTTTTTTTCCGCTACTGCCAAAGTACCTAGACTGCTCAGCGGTAACCTTCCCGTAGAAAACCGCCGCGTTGCCGGGTTTGCGGTCAATGAACTTGGGAAGTAGGCGGTACTTGAGCGAAGGCGTAGGTTCGGCAGCCGGGTAGAGGGTTATTTGGGTGGGCTCTGCCGGTTCTGTGCCTGAAACCTTTCCAACCATGCTGATGGCTAAGAGTATCAAAATATGAAAAGTTCGTTGCGATGGGGCGATATAATACTTGATCGTCATTTCTCTTTCCTTAGTTGGCGGGTATCGATTCATCAATGAGTTTTCCCCAGGAGCTGGAAGTCAGGATCGCATGTCGGAGAGGACTGCCTTCAGAGCTGAGAGCTTGTATGTCATTGCTAGCGACTACCGCGTGCTTTCCGTTGAGTAAGCTTTCTAGCTCCTCCGCGTGGAAGATTGTTGCGGTGCTGATCCCTCGTGGCTTCTGGTGCGAAGGGCGATGCTCAGCCAAGTCTTGCCGTATTTCGGCAAAGGACTTTTCGGGCGAAGGTAAGTTGGTCGGAGCGGGAGCGGGAACATTGATCAACATGACCAGTAGCGTGGCAGCTAAAGCGGTCATCGCCGCGAGAGACGCAGGCCAAGCCCAACGCGCAGTTGGTAGCTCGACAACTTCAACCGAAGCTTTGCCGGCAAGAAAAATTAGTCGCTCTCGATCAAGCCGATCTGTGCGAGGCTCAAGCGAGCGGAGCTGTAACTCAATCGCTTGCAATTCGGCCGGCGTCTGCCAGGGTTGTTGCTCGTCGGGTTCGTGATTCATTCTGTTTGGCTTTCTTGATTCGGACATGCCGTGCTCCAATGCTTTCGTAGTGCGGCGAGGCCAGCCAAGTAGCGCCGGTGGGCGGTGCTTGTTGATTTTCCGGTAAGTTCTGCAATCTCTTCAAACGAAAGACCACTCCACATACGCAGGACGATCGCTTCACGCTGCTCGATTGGTAGCAGCTCCAACATTTCTACCGCAGCGGTCGCGTCGATTGCATTTTCGACTGTCGACGTGAACCAGGACCTGCGGTTGCTACTGGCTAACTGTTCGTAGTGGGTTCGTCGTCCGGCTGCCCGGGAGGCGTCGATTGCTTGGTTTCGGACCACACGGTAAAGCCACGCGACCGCATTCTCGGGCTGAGGCTGCTGCCGCATGAGCCGCAGAATGGCCTCCTGGACGACGTCTTCGGGACTGCCACACCACTGCTGCGCGTACAACACGAGCGAAGCGCTGTGCTGATCGAGCAATCGTGACAGAAATTTTGCGTCAACATCGTCCATAGGTGCCTACAAACACGGTTTCTAGGAGTAAGACGCTTGCGACCGAACCTTTTCCCATAGATTGGGTGGAATTTTTGAAAGATTGTAACTCAAACTGAAAAGAGGGAACCACGAATTAGCCGAATACCACGAATAAACAAGCAGGAAAGCAACTTGTGAGATCGCGGCTACTTCGTTGTTTGCCCACGAGGACGCGGGGGGCCGTCGTAGGGTTTGGCGCCGTCTTCTGGGAGGCTGTTGTCAAGAATTGTGGTGAGCACAGGGTCTCCGGTGGTTGGTTTTTTGATCATGCCGTAGTAGCGACCCATCCAGTAGTCTTCGAGCCAACCAACCGGCGGGGTCACTTGCTGGCTGTTCCCACCGCCGTCGTAGCGAATAGCAGTGCGACTGCCCCAGGTGCAAGCAAGGTTGCGAGGAGAAATGCCCCGTGTGCCGCCTATATACGGCGTGTAGCCGGGCTCGGTAGCCAAGTCGCTGCGGTGAGAATTACGAAAGTTATGGCTGACCGTGTCGAGCGACCACTCGCGTAAGTGCTGGGTAGCTTCGGCGGCTTCGCAATCGTTGCCGGTCAGGCCCCCGTACATGAAATTGAAGAACGGAATTTTTTGCATTCGTAAAATCTCCCAATGCCGCTGCAATGCTCGGAGGTAAATCGATCGCAGGTAGGGGTCGTCGCAGTAGGTGATGAGTGGATGAAGGGAACGAAAGGCGAGTTCGTCGTCCCAGGTCACGACATTCTCGGGCGGGAAGGTAACTTTTTCTCTTGCCGTGTATCGGTGGTAATTTAGCTTGAACAATTGATCGAGCCCTTGTTTGAAGTATTGCTTTGCGGCCGGCTCGGGTGAAAGCGCATAGGCGGTCCAAATATAGCTTTGAGCCTCCATGCCGTTGAGCCCGCGCGATTCGTAACCGTAGGGTTGCAGCAGATACTCGGGATCCCAACGTCCCCAGCGTGTGGGTTTTCCGTCCATGTCTCGTAACACCCACCCGTTGTCGATGATATGCTTGGCAATACGAGCCAGATGGTCGCTAGCGTTGTTTTTTTGTGACTTGTTGGCGACCAGGTCGTGAAACAACGAGACGGCATAGTAGTGAGAGTTGACTTCGTCGCTCGAAGTATCGCCTTTCCACTGCCAAAGACCATCGTCGGTCGCGTACCACTTGGCAGGGAGTCCGCCGCTGCCACGTGTTGAAATACTCCCTTGATCGACGCCAACAGCCCAGATCGCCCGCCCAAAGAAACCTTCGGTGCCGGTGATAGTTTGCAACCAGCGCATTGCCTCGAAAGCGTTGGTAGCTTCGAGTCGGGCCGACTCGTCGCCGGTGACTGCGTACTTAAAACACATCGCAGCCAGATAGTGGGCTGTGCAGCCTCCATCGTTGTCGCTGACCTCACGATGCCATGTTTGCTGGTGACCGTTCCAGGAAAGTTCATGGACAAAGCCGAGCCGTTTGTGGCCCCATTTCTCTAGCTTTTGCTCAAAGTAAGCAGCTTTCTTACGCAGCGTGTAGGGTTCGTAACGAAGAATGCCGATGCCGGCGTCGGTTGCTATGTAGACGGTCTGGCCGTCGACGGCGATGTCGTGAACATGGTTGCCGGGCAACCAATGGTCGGCGCCAAAATAGTGGTACTGATCTCGGACCTTGCGAATTACGCCGGTTGTGGTGCCGATCCATAGGTCGCGGTCGAAGCCCTGCGCAAGGCAAGTCGTGTCTTCGTAGGGCAAGCGATTGTTGCGGTCGAGTGTTGTCAACGCGGTGCCACTTAAAACCGCAACGCCCCGGTCGGTGGTGATAAACAATCGGCTACCAAGGGGTAGCATGTCTCGAGTTACGGGGGAAGGAAATTGTCCCCACTCAATAAACTTTTGATTGTAAACGGCCCCTTCGAGCAAGCTGAGCCTGCCACGGGCGAGTAGATGAAGTGTTTCGCCATAAGAAGCGAGGTGAGTGATCTGCCGCAGGCGGACCGGGTCGGCCAGTATTTGAGAGCCATCTTCCATGATCATGGTTGTATTGGTGGTTAGCCAACCCGACTTGGGCTTGATGTTTACAAAAGCCCCGTCCGTAAAGCGATAAATAGCCGACTTAGTCGCTCCATGGACCGCTCCTTGGTGAAGGCAAAGATCGACCATGGGCTGATCAAACACTTTTTCAAGATCGCCCGTGTGGAAACGATAAACGCCATTGGCGGTGATACCCCAGAGCGCCCCGCCAAGCGACATAATTCGCTTGACTCCCTCAGCGGCATCGCGAGTGCTTACGAGCTTTCCGTCGACGAGAGTGGACAAGCCGCCATCGCTTACCACGTAGACCGTTCCTTCGTAAACGGCGAGCGAGGTCACCGGTTTGTCGGTTGGAATTTTTTCGCCAATCTCTTGGAGATAGACTTCGTCGGCGATAGCTTCGTAGAGTCGGTTTTCTTGGGGCCCTGTTGTTTGCTCAGCATTTGCGAGCGAAGAAAAAGTCAGAGAGAAAATTGAACAGGCAAGGCCTAAGAGAAAAAATCGCATCACGGGGCACCTTTCAGTGGCAATATCGAAGTTGAATCAACTTGTTGAAGTTACTTATGATACCTGATCGGCAACCGTAATGCTTAGAAGACCTCGTGAGACTGAAAGGTTTAGTGTGGCTGGTTCGCCACTGAAATCGGCGAAGAGAAGAACCAATTTAACAAACGGGCAGACCGGTGGATTCCGCATCCCAGCACTCGATTGGTGTTTGTACAGCTGCGAAATCAGTATTCTTCCGTACACTAGCACACAACGCTGATCTCTAGAGGCACGTGGGCCAGGGAAATCCGCCATGCAGTTACTCACCGCCCTGATTTTTGGAGGTGCTCTGATTCCACAGCCGGGCGTCACTTTACGCTATCACGCTGCCATCGAACTTATTCGCTCGTCGAAAGTGCCGCCGAGTGCTTCCCATAGCGACCTTGCTTTGCAAGAATCCCAGTGGACAGCCACGTTGCACATTCCGAGGAAAAAATCAATGAGCCTGCACAGCCCTACCTATTCGTTTACGATCCGACTGAATTACCCAGATGAACCTGGAAAGCTGGGACAGATTACGACAACGATCGGAAAATCAGAGGGGTTCATTGGCGCAATCGATATCGTGAGTGTCCATGAGGGGAGAATCACTCGTGATCTTACCATCAACGCGATTGACGTGGAGCAAAGGCAGCTAATCACAGATCAGGTCAAGAAGGTTGAAGGCGTCCAAGTTATCAATGTTTCTGATCGTGTTTTCTTGTTGCATCTCGGTGGCAAGATTGAGGTCACAGCAAAGACCCCCTTAAAGACTCGTGATGATCTTTCGATGGTCTACACTCCAGGCGTTGCAAGGGTTTGCGAGTCGATTGCCAAGAATGCGGATGCTTCGTTCGATTTGACGATACGCAAGAATACGGTAGCCGTGGTTACGGATGGCACTGCCGTACTTGGGCTGGGAAACATTGGCCCTCGGGCTGCTTTGCCTGTCATGGAGGGCAAGGCGATGCTCTTCAAAGAGTTCGGCAACGTCGACGCATTTCCGATTTGCCTAGACACACAAAACGTCGATGAAATCGTCAACACCGTACTTTATCTCGCCCCAACGTTTGGAGGAATCAACCTCGAAGATATCTCTGCACCCCGCTGTATCGAAATCGAAAGACGCTTGAAAAAGAAACTCGACATCCCTGTCTTTCACGATGACCAGCACGGCACCGCAATCGTTGTTTTGGCGGGCTTGAAGAATTCATTGAAAGTGGTTCAGAAACAATTGGGCGAAGTACGTATTGTCATTAGCGGCGCAGGTGCAGCTGGTATCGCCATCACGAAGTTGTTGCTTGCCGCTGGAGGACAGGATGTCGTCGTGTGCGATCGGGCGGGTGCAATCTACGCGGGGCGTGAAAAAAATATGAATCCAGAAAAAGCATGGCTCGCGGAGAATAGCAATCCGGAGCAAAAAAAAGGATCGCTTTCTGAGACTCTTCTCGGAGCAGATGTGTTCATCGGCGTTTCGGCAGCAGGCCTTCTCTCGAAGAGCGACACCGAACAGATGTCCCCCGACGCAATCGTTTTTGCATTGGCAAATCCGGACCCCGAAATACGACCTGAGGATATCTCGCCCAATGTGCGCGTCATGGCAACCGGGCGTTCGGATTACCCAAACCAAATCAACAATGTGCTGTGCTTCCCGGGGCTGTTCCGAGGTCTTCTGGACGTGCGCGCACGAGAAGTAAACCAAGAAATGAAACTTGCTGTGGCAGATGCGATTGCCAACGTCATTAACGAGAATGAGATCCATGCCGATTACATTATCCCAAGTGTCTTTGATCGCAGAGTGGCCAAGGTGGTGGCCGAAGCAGTTGTGGCGACCGCTTTTGAGACGGGTGTAGCACGCTGCAAAGAAACGGATTGAAACCAGTTCGATTTCCAAACTCCCAAAACAAAGAGACGACCCCTTTTCTAAACAGGAAAGAGAAGCAGATCTAGCTTGAGCCTTCTTCGGCCTTCCCTGTCGTTGCCTCGTTGCTTGTAAGTCTGACTTTTTGCTGTTTCCTCAGCCCAATCCGTGCTCCTAGAGGGAGTTCTTCATCGGCAGCTTTGACGAATAGCTTCAAGCCCCGCTTCGGTGCCGGCTCGTTGGTGTATTGTAGCCAATTGGGGCGCAAGGTCACAAAGAATCTTGTGTACTCTTTTCTCTCTGATTCGTGTTGTTCGTGCAATTCGTGGTTCTTCCTTCCTTAGCGTAGTTCCTTTAATTGTGTAGCCACAGAGTTCACAGAGAATACCGAGAGAAGGTGCTTCACTTCAGTGTTTTCTCTGAGACCTCTGTGTGCTCGGTGGCTATGTTTTTTAAGGAAGTGTTCTAGGTTCCGTAAACGGTTTCAATCCTACTTGGTGACGGCCATTCGGCCCCCATTAGCGGTTAGAACCTTTCGTCTCCTCAGGCGACCCGCTAGCCTCGGCCAAAAATAGCCTTCGCATTCCAATCCAAAAAATGCGATAATCCACGAAGCACAAATTCCACAGAAGTAGGCTAGTGCTTTGACAACTCTTAGAATTGGGGTGCTGGCTGACAGAAGTTGTTATCCATTAGGTTGTTCTGACAGCCAGCACCCCCATTTTTAGCTATGACAAAGCACTAGGATTCTGATTTCTACAATCCGCATTCCCCAATAATTTTGTCCCAATAAGGAAACCTCAAAAGTCCTAAATTCAAGCTGTTTTGTCCCCGTCGCATGCAGCAAACCCTGCAATTTCCGATCCAATCGAAAATCCTGAGGGACAAAACACCCGAATTAAGTCCCAAAACATGGGACCCCTACCAATGGGACAAAACCCCAACAGAGGGGGAAGCAGCCCGCAACCACAACCCACAACAAAAGACCCAAGAATGCTCCAAGTCCCCTCAGATATAAAAGCAATTCGCGACCAAGCCGTTTTGAATATCGCGTGGAGCGATGGCCAATTCGATTTGCCCTTTGTCTTCTTACGCGGAAAGTGTGCTTGTGCTCAGTGTGTCAACGAGTGGACTGGCGAGCAGATCCTCGATCCCGCTACGGTCCCCGAGGACATCACGATCGAAAAAATGGAGCTCGTCGGCAGCTATGCCGTCCGAGTCCGTTGGTCCGACGGCCACAACTCGGGTCTCTACACCTGGGAGCGTCTACGGGAATTGTGCATGTCGAAAAAACAAGAAGGAGATCGATAACGAGTGCAGAAGCAAGCAGAAGAGGATGGCAATTTCAGTTTCGAGAGGGTTCCATGTTTGTTGCTCTTGCTTCGAGTTGCAAAGGAGTTGGGCCACAACGAGACAAGGTGTAAGATACTCGACAATCCGCCTGTAAACACTACCCGAGCAAAGTAACGATTAAAAACATGCCAAGTCCTGCCTACTGCCGACCTGCCGCTTTCGAATTGTTTCGGCAACAACTATCAGACCTCGAATCGAGCGAGGGGCTCTTCCGAGCGGCCTTCGCGATTTCTTTGCATGAGCGGCCCGAAGCACAACTGGCAGAATCAGAGGCCTTGATCGAAAACCTAGCCGAGA